>CAIPMZ010000145.1 GCA_903866285.1 uncultured bacterium | reverse complement strand
CCGCGATGTTGATTTAATCAGTTTTTTCCGTACCACGCGGGCGGTAGCTTATCTACTCGCTACGGGACTCTCAGCAATGCTTCTGGTTATCGCGCCGATGAAGTATATTTTTATTTTGGTAGCTGGAATGGTTTTAGTTGGAGTTTATCCTGCGTTTAGATTGGAGGATAATAAGAGTGAGGAGGAGTTAAGATTAGAGGAATAGTTTTTTTATTTTTTATTGCGAGGATGTAATCATCCGAAGCAATCCAGAATTACAAGGGTTAACTTTTCTTTTAATAGAAAAGTTACAAAAGAAATCCCGCACGTGCTTGTTGCTGGGGCAAAGACTTCGCTCTTCGCTAAAATTTCCACTCCGTTCGGTCTGCTGACCTCACTGCGTTTTAAAATTTTTTAACGCTCATCGTTCGTCTTTTACCTACGCACTGCGCAATGTGCGGAGGGGAATGCAGGATGCAAGTTTTTATTTTGTAGATTTGCCTGCCTGCCGGTAGGCAAGGTAGCTAATTTGTAGATTTGTGGGTTTATGTATAATATTAAAATCGAACAATTCGAAGGGCCGCTGGATTTACTACTCCAATTGACGGAGCAGGAAAAGTTGGATATCACGCGAGTGAGTCTCGCGCAAATTGCCGATCAATATTTACAGTATATTAGTAAGGCAGAAAATATTACGCTCCAGAATTTAGCGGATTTTTTATCCGTGGCAGCGCGACTGATTTTAATTAAATCAAAAGCGCTATTACCACTGCTGGAATTTTCGCCAGAAGAGGAAGAAGAGATTAAGGATTTAGAGCAGCAACTAGCGCAGTATAAAAAATTTAAAGACGCTGCGAAAAATTTAGCGGTTATTCTGCAAGCAGCAACGGCTTGCGTTTCGCGCGAAAGTTTTTTAGGTCAGCATGTATTTTTTTATCCGCCAACCAACCTTACCAGTGAGGATTTACGCAAGGCTTTTGCAAAAGTTTTAGGAGAAATTCCAATAGTGGAAAAGTTAGAAGAAGAAATGATTAAAGAAGTCTTAACTTTAGAAGATCGAATTGTGCATCTGCAGGAAACTCTGCGCCGGAAAGTTCAAACTTCGTTTGCGGAACTAGTTGCTAATGCGAAAGATAAAGTTGAGGTAGTAGTTTCTTTTTTGGCGATGTTGGAAATGGTCAAGCAACGGCTAATTCACGTTGAGCAAGGAGAATTATTTTCGGAAATTAGGTTGAGGCATAAAGAAAGCGAAAAAGTTAAAAGCTAAAAGTAATAAAGTCGTAAAGTTTAAAACTATGAATGAAGAAAAAATCATGTCAGCGCTGGAGAGTGTGTTATTTGTTAGTGGCGAGCCAATAAAATTGGCACGTTTGGTAAAGGTGCTTAATTTGGAAAAAGCGGAAATTGAAAAAGGCTTGGAAGCTTTGCAGGAAAAATATGCTAATTTGCAAAGTGGGTTGGCGCTGATTCGCAAAGGCGATGAATTTCAGTTGGCTTCCCGGAGTGAGAATGCGGAGTTTGTGGAGCAACTTGTAAAAAGCGAACTTCAAGACGCCCTGTCATCAGCGGCCCTAGAGGTAGTTTCGATTATCGCTTATCGAGGACTGATTTCAAAATCAGAGATCGAAGCAATTCGCGGGGTGAATTGTAATTATACTTTGCGAAATTTACTTTTGCGAGGTTTGATTGAGCGGAGCGATAACCCGCGCGATAGTCGCGGTTATCTTTATGGGGTTTCTTTTGAATTTTTAAAAAAACTCGGAGTTGATGACGTGAAAAAATTGCCAGATTATGCTACACTGTCAGTAGATGCGCGAGTTGACTGCGTCACTAGTGAGCGTTTGTAATTTTTTTGATTATTTTTCAGGATAGATGGCTATTTTTTCAACAATTTTGATGCTTGTGTTTTTTCCACTGAACTCTTTTTTGCTTTTGCAAAATGGGGTTTTTGGCGATAGTCAGGCGCAGGCAAAAACTGAGGAAACTGAAGGAAGCTTACAGCAAGGTAGTGTGGAAGGCGCCGAAACTCAAAAAGTTGAACTGGCGGTCGCACCAAAGAAAACAGAAATTTTTACTTCGCAGTATCAGTCAATGCGCAAGATTGGCGCAGTCGATCTAACTTTACCTGGGGCGCATGCTTCAGTCGTGATCGATGCTGATTCTGGGACAATTTTGCATTATGATAAGGGCCGCGAGCAACGTCAGATTGCTTCGCTCACAAAGCTAATGACCGCTACGCTGGTGATGGAGAAAATAAAAAATTTAGATGAGGAAGTGGTAATCGATGAGGAAGCTGTTTACGTGGAAGGCACAAAAATTGGTTGTCCGCGAAGCGGCTATTGTATCAGTCAACGTTTAAAAATTGGTGAAAAAATTTCAGTGCGCAGTCTTCTGCAAGCGATGCTAATGAATAGTGCGAATGATGCGGCGATTGCGCTCAGCAAGCATATTGCTGGATCGCAAGAGGCTTTCGCGGAAGTAATGAACCAAAAAGCAAAAGAGTTAGGTTTAAGTGACACTAATTTTTGTACCCCATCCGGCTTAGAGCTCGATGGTCGAGAAGCGGAGTGTTTTTCGTCGGCTTATGATATTGCGCGCATTGCGGCTTATTCGATGCGGTATGATACGATTTGGAAAATGTTTAAGCTCCCAAATAACTCAACTATTACTTCTGTTGATGGTAAAACTGCCCATACTATCTTAAATACTGATTTAGCAATCGATCAGGTACCGAATTTATTGGGTGGTAAAACTGGCTTTACTCCTTTGGCAGGTTATTCCTTATTGATGGGTGCGACTGACCCAACTGGGAAACATCGAGTGGTAGCGGTACTCCTGGATGATCCAACTCGCTGGGTAGATATGAAAGCAGCCCTTGGTTGGACGTTTGCTTCGTATCAGTGGGAATAGGGCGCATGCGCGCAAGTTAAAAGTGCTAAAGTTTGTAAAGTTAAAAGCATGAGCTTTCTTTATTTTATTACTTTATAACTTTCAACTTTATAACTTTATAACTTTTATTTTTATGCAATTTGCTCAAATTCAAACAATCCCAGAGGTATTTAATGTTTTAAAGGTTTTGTCGACCGGCATTATCGCTTTTGCGTTGGCTTTCGCGATTACGCCAGTCTGGACACATATCCTATATAAATATAAAATAGGCATTAAAATTAAAAGTAATGACGTTAATGGTGAGAAGCTGACCTTTGTTAATAAATTGCATGCGCATAAAGCTGGAACGCCAACCATGGTCGGGGTAATTATGTGGTTTTCGATTTTAATTTTAGTTTTTGCTTCGCACTTTATTTTCCCCTGGCTTGCGGAAAGTTTAAATATTAGTTCGATTGCGCGACTGGATTTTTTAAGTCGAAAGCAGGTTTGGCTTCCGCTTTTTGCGCTTGTCTCGGCTGGTATTTTAGGTCTTTTTGACGACTTTTTGAGCGTGCGCGGTTGGGGAAAAAATAAAGGTGGCGGGATTAAATTTGCGATGCGTTTTGGCTGGCTAATTGCAATTGCGGCGGCAGGCGGTTGGTGGTTTTATTATAAGCTTGGTTGGGACGTTTTACATATTCCAGCGGTGGGCGACTTTAATATTGGGCTATGGTATATTCCGCTTTTTATTTTTGTAATTTTATTTTCAGCAATTTCTTCCAATGAGACTGATGGCTTAGATGGGCTGAACGGCGGAGTTTTATTGGTGGCCTTCTTTTCTTTTGCGATCATTGCTTTTTTCCAAAACAAAGTCGACCTGGCTTCTTTTTGCGCCGCTATGTCGGGAGTGATTTTGGCCTTTCTCTGGTTTAATATTGCGCCGGCTCGTTTTATGATGGGCGATACGGGGGCGGTTTCACTTGGCACAACCTTGGGTGTGGTGGCGATGCTAACAAACTCAGCCTTAGTGTTGCTACTAATTGTATTGGTTTACGTGCTTGAATCTGGGAGTGTAGTTATCCAACTTTCCAGTAAGAAATTTTTTCACCGGAAAGTTTTTTTAGCTGCGCCCCTGCACCATCATTTCGAGGCGCTTGGTTGGCCGGAATGTAAAATTGTTATGCGGGCCTGGATTTTTACGATGGTAACCGCCTTGATCGGGGTTATTATGGCAATTTTCGGGATGGGAAAATGAGAATCATGGATCATGTAACATATAACATGTAACAGAAAAAGCAAAATGCAAAATAAATGGATTGATAGGGTGAAATAAAAAATAAAATATTTTAAAATAAGGCATTGTTCCATGTTCCATGTTCCATGGTCCATGCTGTGTAAATCCTATGGGAATAAAAAAAATTCAAGACGGTAAATTTGAAGGTAAAAAAGTTTTAGTGCGGGCGGATTTTAATGTGGCAATTGTGGAAGGAAAAATTCAAGAAAGGTTTAAATTAGAAGCCTGCAAAGAAACCGTGGAATTTTTAACAAATAAAGCAGGGGTTAAAATTGCGCTGACGTCACATCTAGGTAGACCTGACGGCCAGGTAAATCTTGATTTTTCCTTGCTTCAATTAGTCGGCGAGCTTGAGAAAATTTTAAATAAAAAGATTGTATTCATGGCTGATTGCATTGGCGAGCAAGTTGCGCAAGCTTTAGAAAAACTAGCCGAAGGTGAAATTTTGCTTTTGGAAAATGTGCGTTTCCACGGCGGCGAAGAAACTAATGGGGAAACCTTTTCCCAACAATTAGCAGAAAATTTTGATGTTTACGTAAATGATGCTTTTAGCGTCTGTCATCGCAAGCAAGCTTCCATCACAGGGATTACGAACTATTTGCCAAGTTACGGGGGTTTTTGGCTTCAAAAAGAACTTGAAAATCTTGATAAAGTCCTAAATGATCCCCAGCTTCCAGCTACGGCGATTATTGGTGGAGCTAAAATTGAAACAAAATTAGGCTTGATTAAAATTTTCGAAGCAAAATATTCGCACGTTTTAGTGGGCGGAAAAATTGCTAATGAAGCGCTTGATCAGGCGCTCAAATTTTCAGCGAAAGTGATTTTGCCAATTGACTTTGCTCAAGATCGCTTGGATCTTGGCGAAAAAACAATCCAACAGTTTAAAGAAATTATTGCCCAGTCGAAAGTGATTGTTTGGAATGGCCCAATGGGAAAATTTGAACAACCACCTTTCGATAAAGCTACGCGAGAAATTTTAACCGCGGTGATCGAAAGTGGGGCTTTTACGTTAATCGGCGGGGGTGAATCGGTGCAGGTTTTAGAGGAAAATAATTTAATGTCGAAGGTTTCCTTTGTTTCAACTGGCGGTGGCGCAATGCTTGAGTATCTTAGTGGAAATGAGATGCCAGGAATAATAGCTTTGCAGGTTAAATAAAAGTAATACTAATGCAACTTAATTAGCAGGGGAAAGACGTTGGAGGCTTAGCCTCCTTGTAACCACCAGTTAGTTTAGAAATTGCGAAAAGTGTGTTATAATTAAAGCAAGGGGGAAAATTTATAATGTTAACTTCTAATGAAGATTTTTTATGCTTACTCCTGATTTTAAAAATGAAAAGGTGGTAGCCTTAAATGAAAAAGAAGTTCCTTCTTATGAAATTAGAAAGATAGATAAACTAACTTTGCTAGGGCTTCGAACTTCCGAGCTACTTTTAATAGCTGGGTTCCTCTTGGTATTCTTGGATAATATGGGAATTTTTTCTCCGGGAAATTACTTTGGTGCTGCTAATTGGGTGACGGTGGTAGTGTTTTCCATCGGTCTGACAATTAATTTTGTCATGATTCCTTACTTGTATTTTTCAAGTTTTAAAAATTTTCAAAAGGAGAATTATTGCTGGGATAGGGAAACATTCTTAATCTTACCGTCATTTTTTTTTGGGACCTTCTTTCTCTATGGAAGCAAAATATATCTTTCTTGGACCATTTTGGTTTTATCGATAATTGTAATTTCAGTTGTGCATTATAAGTTCCTAAGGCTTTCTTG
>CAIPMZ010000144.1 GCA_903866285.1 uncultured bacterium | reverse complement strand
TTTTAAAAGTGTGACAGAAGTCTGCGGTCGCAGACTTCTGTCACACTTTCCTTACTGCAAAAAATGTCAAAACTAAGTTAAAAAGGTTAATTCTTTTTCAACTTAGTTAAAAGTTCATCTATGCTAGACAATATTTACATCAAATAGAAAATTCTAGTGCACAAAGCCACTCACGGCAACGCCGATGAAATAGGGCCAGACGGCAATGGCAAACACGCCTTTCCAGAAGGAAAGACCTAGAAAACCAATTGTAAACAACCACCCAGCAAACCAAGAGAACGCAGTGAAACCGTGTTGTTCGATTTTGATTTTTTCCATATGTTTATGGCTTAAAAAATTATTTGTGTAAATTATTACACCCCAATAACTTTTAAATTTCGCCTAGAGCCTTTGCTTACATTCTCTCGCCAAAATTCCTATTTGAATGATAAGTCTCTTCCTCTTCCTCGACTGGAGTAATGTGATATTTAACGACGGTGAGTTTTGAACCAATATAAAGGTCGCTATTATCAGTTTCTTCGACCAGGTTACGGAAGTTTTTTTCGTATTTTCGGCCTTTTGACTCAACCGTGAAAACGTCAAAATATTCAATCGATTCCTTCATGCCATAATCGCCTTTCACGTTCAGGTTAATTTCCTTTTCCTGATCGCCTAAATCGTCAATTACAATTTTTACTTTTTCGCCGTCAAAAATAGCTGTAATTTTTCCATCGCCTTTTCCATCGCTCAAAGAATTTTTTGCCAATTCAATTAAATAGTTTCCAATCGCATAAAGTTTGCCAGGGCTGGCTGGCGATTTGGCCTGCTTAGAAATTTCTTTCCACCAAGTTCCAACGAGACTAGCAATGCTTCCCGCCTGTGACGCTTTAAGTTCAAGACTTCGTTCAAAAATTTCTTCAGTCATTATAATATAATTGCTTTTAAAAATTAACCTCCCTGATTGCTCTAATTATACCTTATTTTAAAAATAATATCATTAATCACCTTAATACAGTTTTTTCTCGAAAAGCCTTGACTTTTAGCCTAGATATTGTACAATATTCAGTATTCAAAAAAATATTTTTTAGCACCTTTAATCTAAAGCAGGAGACAGTCATGCACAATACGGTTGAAGTTTCAAAAGACGATCTCGGGAAAATAATGGAACGTGTAGCCAGTAAGGTGAAAAACCACCTAACTGATTACTACTTGCCAGCGATAATGTTGGCAATCTTATTGGATGACCAAGCGTCCATCCGGAGATATGCGGAAACGTACGCTTCAAAGTCCAAAACTCATAGACAGAGCCTTGCCAAAAAAACGCAACAACAACTTGTGGCGGAAATTAAAGCAACAGCCTACAAGGAACTCGGGGTAGATCCTCCTCATTAAATTCTTATTACACATACACCACCAGTAGCGGAAACTTCTTCCCTGCTGGTTTTTTTTACTCTTATTAAAGTACTAAATCAATTCTTACCACTTTTCCTGATGGGTTTTCTCAATTTTAAATTCCTTGTCACCATGCTCAGATTTTTCCTCGTTTGGATATCCGAGCGGAATAATGCCTTATAAAATTTCATACACCAACTCCTCACCCCCGCTAAAATCCTTAATGACCTCAATCACTTTTCCAAAAACCTGAAAATCTTTTTTCATGATAATGGGGCGATATTGAGGATCTTGCGACATGGGCTTTAGGACCACAGCGTTGGGCGAAAAATTAATTTGTTTAATGAGCGCCATTCCATCAATCACCGCTACCACCTTATCCCTATTGGAAACTTCTGAAGTTTTTTCAGTAAGCACTAAATCCCCAGTTTCAATTCCGGCATCTGCCATTGAATCGCCAACGGCCCTGAAAACAAAAACAGTTTCAGGATTTCTACCATGAATAAATTCGCGATCAAGGGTAATGAATTCGTCAAAAACTTGCTCGGCAAAAACTTCCATATTATCACAACCGGCACTACTTAAAACTGGCAAAATCACGGTCTGAGTCATTGTGTCATTATGGGTCGCCAAACGGATACCACGACTTTGGTGACGCGAGCGGATGATAAGACCTTTCTTTGCTAGGCTTTCCAAGTATTGCGTTACCGTTCGCAGTGATGAAACGCCCATAAACTTTGCTAGTTCCAAAATTGTCGGCGAAACCCCTTCTTTTTCAAGACAATCAGCAATATAATCAAAAATCTTTTTTTGTTTTTGAGTTAAGTTTTTTATTTTTTCGTATAGCATTTTGCCATTATACAACTTTTAGATTTGTGTAACAATAGCTAACTTATACACACAATATACACAACTGTGCAAAAACCTGTGCACAACCTTATAATGACTCTCTTCAGCCAAATAAACCCCGTCTATTAAACTCTGCCGTGCAACGTAGACGCACAGCGTCTTTACGCTGTGCATAACTTTCGATACACAATATACACAAATAAAAAGAGAACCCACCAAAATGGGTTCTCTTTTTATTTATGAGGAAAGGGAGGGATTTGAACCCTCGAGGGGTTTTACCCCCTGCCACGTTAGCAGTGTGGTGCCTTCAACCAAGCTCGGCCACCTTTCCAATATCAATATTATTTCTCATATCTCATTAAATGCTTTGGATTATGAGTTCCTATAACACTAAAATATCTTTCAATATCTCTCTTTGCTTCCACTCTAATTTCTAAGTTATTTTTTGTAATTCTGCTTTTAATGTCAACTTCATCGAATATTCTTTTTGCTGAATTTAGCAATGGAATCGATCGACTTGTAAACGATAACTTTTTATATAAATAACACTTTCCATTAACTTTGTATTTATGAATTATTACACAGCCATCGGTATCAATCAAGCCTCTGAGACAAGTGAGCTTAAATACATCATCATTCTTAACCCAATCTGGAATATCCACCTGCTGTCTTATTTTATTACCAGTGCAAAGCCCAACGTTATCGACTAAAAATTTCACCAAACCAACTCTTGATAATACTACCTCAAGTGCCTTGCAATCGTTCCTCTTCGTCCTGCCAGGTTTTACATCAAATAAATCCCGCATCAAATTTTCAATAAATCGAGAGTACTCCAAGTCATCGACAGAATGCAAAGTTACTTTAACTTGGTTTTTCGTCATTCCGCCGTCACCCAACATGATTCCCACAAATTCAGCTAACTTTTTTGAAAAACGTGGTTTTTTGAAAGGTAAGGGTTTTAAGATTTCATTCGGCTTTAGTTTACCTTCTTTTTCCCACCACTGATTCCATTTTTCTTTCCGCTTTTCCTGATTACCTCCAATTATTCCATATTTTTCGTATGTTGCCTTTCCGCCAAGCAAAGCTCCCCTACGTGCATACCAATATGGATTCAATATTTCAATTTCTTTGGGCAATGCACACTTTCTTTTCTTGCAGATAATACTGAGGGCATTGACTGACATCGAAATTTTTTCATTTTTCCAGTCATTTAAATTTCTCGAACTTGTTTTCGCGATTTGTGAAAATTCCTGCCATGTTAAACCAAGTTCCTCCTTTGATTTTATAATGAACTCTTTTTGTTTACCTTTTTTAAATTTGGCCCTTTTTGATTTAAACTGTTCAGTCATGTCTCCATAATAGCACAAACTGGCTATTCTGCAAACTTTGCCATCAGCATTAAGGCTACTCATTTCAATCTTTCTTGAGGAAGCAGTGAGATTCGAACTCACGATGGGTCTCCCCATGACAGTTTTCAAGACTGTTGCCTTCAACCACTCGGCCATGCTTCCTTACTTATTTTTCCAGATTTTCAAACAAATATTTAATTCTTTCTCTCCCCTTCCCAGATTTTAAAAATTTTTCCTCCTTCCGTGCATCTTTTTCATTTACAAACGCTTCATAATAAATAAGCTCCCACGGCCTATTGTTTTTTGTAAACTCAGAATTTCCAGAATTATGTTCCGCGACTCTTCTGCGTAAATCCGCAGTAAATCCTTTATACAATTTACTATTTTTCTTACTTTTTAGAATATATACGTAGTACATAAGCTACAAGAAATAATAACCACTCTCCGCCCAAGGCGGATCCGCCTTGGGCGGAGGCCATGCTTCCAGCTTATTTTTTTCAAAAATCCAAAAACTATAGAAATATGCCTATTTGGAACTTTGTTTAGCATAACAGCTAGAAACATATTTGTAAATATGCTAAACTTAAATTAAACAATTCTAATAAAAACTCTTATGCCAATGGATTTAAGACAATTTATCACCCAGCCAGCAGAAATGGAAAGGCAAATCCTAGAGGAAGCCTTACCGCCTGATCAGTATGGTAGAGTTTTACACCAATGGCGGGCGCCAGAATTTGAGGTTTATGAAAAATCAAACCGCTGGTACTTTCTGGCGGGACTTTTCCTATTGGCTATCATTACTTACGCAATGCTTACCGATGGGCCGATTATGGCAATAACTTTTATCCTAATTGGGATTGTTGGCTATCTTAACCTCCAAAAAAATCCCCGCATCGTTAGATTTGCCCTGACCACGGAAGGGCTTATTGCTGATAAAGATATGTATCTTTATGAAAATATTAATTCTTTTTGGATTTTTTACGAACCCCAGCACACTAAATTAATTAGCCTGAACACTAAGGCCTCGATGTTTCCTTTTGTCCACATCCCCCTAGCAGATGAGGATCCAGTTAAAATTCGGGAAATTATCCTAGAGTACGTTCCCGAGCTGAAACAAGAACCTAGTATGATTGATACGATTGAAAAGGTTTTGCATGTGTAGGCCATAAATTTCCAAATCCTAATTTCCAATGTCTAAATAATTTCAAAATCTAAATGAAAAATGTGGACTAATTAAAAATATGTAAGGATAAAAATGGCGATTTGGAGTACAATAGAAGACATAATTGTAAATCATCTATTATGCTGAATAAAAAAAGTGTCCAAAATGTAAAAAAGTATGTGCAGTAAAGAACGGAAAGTTTAG
>CAIPMZ010000143.1 GCA_903866285.1 uncultured bacterium | reverse complement strand
GGCATGGTATTTTTCCGCAATTTTGAAGGCATTTTTGAAATCCAAAACCAAAGTGCGGTCGGCAATGCGGAAGTTCGAACCAATCTTTTTAAGAAAATCCCGAATCCTTTCGGGATTTTCTTGTTGAGCGTATTTTTCGGCTTGGTTGGCGTCTTTTAGAAAGGCAATGGCAAGTTCGAACCGATTATTGCTCTTTCGCCCAAAAGCGGTGTTTTTTTCTTCCAAATCTTTTTTAGCGAGAATGAGCTTGCGCTTTTTTGCGGTATATTCCGCTTGCGACAAATTGCCGTCCAGTTGTAAATCAAGCAAGCGATCAAGTTTTGTTTCTATCTCTACAAGTTCATTTCTCGCTTTTTGGGCGAAAGAGCTTTCCGCTTGGGCAATTTTAATTTTTTCGTTTTCGAAAAAATTGATTGAGGCGTTTGCCCAAGCGGAAGACAAAGAAACTTTTTTGATTTCTTCTTTTATTTGAGAAGTGATGACGTCCTCTCTGGCATACCTTTGCGAACAAGGATTTTTCCGTTTTGTGCATCGCAAATAGTTGTGACCTTTTTGCGTTTCGGTGGTAATGAAACAGCCACATTCACCGCAACGGAAAAATCCTCTAAAAATGTAAGGTTTCAATTTTGGCGATTTCGGTTTACTCTTGTTCGCCATCACTTCTTGAACTAAATCAAAAAGTTTCTTTGTGATAATCGGTTCATGCTTTCCGTCATACAATTCGCCATTATACTCAATCATTCCGTAATAAATTTTGTTTTTCAGCATGTACTGATAATTTGAGACGGAAAGCATTTTGCCTTTCTTGCCAACCAAGCCCAAGGAATTGATAATCTTTCGGATTTGAGCGAGGGGGTATTCGCCAGTTGAGTACATTTCAAAAGCCCGCTTGATATACTTCGCCTTTTCCTTGTCCACGGCGATACAGCGGGCGTTTTTGTCGTTCACATAGCCAAGTGGCGCCCAAGCGGGCCATATTCCATTTCGTAATTTCTGGCGAATACCCCTCTTTATGTTTTCCGAAAGATTATCCACATAATATTTTGATTGCCCAAAAGCTATGGACAACATAAATTTTCCTTGTGGTGTCGGATCAAACCAAAAAGTGGGAAATTTTAGCGTGGTTATTTTTCCAGTATCTACCAAGTAGATTATTCTTCCGCCGTCTATACTATTTCGAGCAAGGCGGTCAGTGTGCCACGCTAAAATTCCCTCGGCTTCATTTTTCTCTATGCTTGCGATCATGTCGTTAAAAATATCTCTGCCAGGCTCTTTGGCGGTTTTGCTTTCCACAAATTCACGGACGATATTCAATCCTTCTTTTTTGGCATATTCTCGTAACTCAAACATTTGCGCCTCAATACTCAAAACCTGCCTTTCGGGTTCGTCCGTGGATTTACGAGCATAGAGAAAAATCTTTTTGGTTTGTAAATTTATGTTGTCCATATTGTTTTGAAATTAGTTTTTGGGCAATCAAAGACAAGGTGAATTGCGAAGCAAGAGAGAGTGCCCTGGGGTAAAAATACGCTCAACCTTTCGCTAAAAGCGAAAGAAAAAAGATTGGTTCTGAAAACTTCGTTTTCTCTGTGCTTCGCACGGCGAACTTCCGCATTGCCGACCGCACTTTGGTTTTGGATTTCAAAAATGCCTTCAAAATTGCGGAAAAATACCATGCCGAGGCGCTTTGCGCCGACCTGCCTGCCGGCGAGGCAGGGGCTGTTTCTTACGATTTCACAAAAAGTGAAAATTGGCGGGCACAGCGGGATTCGAACCGGTGGCAGGGCAGTCGGAAAATAATTTAAGTTTGTACTTTTAATTTTACGTAATAAATACTATACTAAAGTTATAAATTTGATTTTAAGTTTATAGATCATGCTAATTAATTAAATAAATATAGAATGAAATTATTCGGGATAAAAATTGAGCGGGATGTTCATCGCATTCAAATCGCGCGAGCGTTGCATTCGGTGGCCCTTTCTTTTGTCGGGATTTATGTGCCAGCTTTTCTTTTGACACATGGATTTTCTCTGACCGATACAATCTTGTTTTTTGTGGTTTTTCACGTCACCGGCTTGATAGCGGGGCTGACAATTTGCCAATGGTCCATGCGGAGGATTGGGCTTATTCAAACAATTCGGTTTTCATTTCCTCTTCAGATATTTTATTTCATTTTACTGAATTTGCTTTCAGTTTTTAATATCCCCTGGGTTTTAATTGCGGGAATTGGTGGCATGGCAACCTTTATTTATTGGATGCCAGTGAATATTTTGCTCGTCAAACATGCCGACAAAGATAACCTGGGTAGTGATCTGGGGTTTTTCTTTGCGCTTCCGAAAATATTTGGTATTGTTGGGCCTCTTTTGAGTGCCTTGCTGATTCCACTTTTTGGTTTTTGGCCGATGTTTGCTGTTTCTGGTTTTGGCTTATTACTCTCGTTACTACCATTATACGGAATCAATAAAGATAACATTCGATTTGAATTTAAATTTTTGCAAGCATGGCGAGAGCTATCAAAAAGAAAGTTGCTTTTCTTTTTGGAAATTCTTGATAATATCATCGAGGAATCGGAGTGGTTTTGGGGTATTTTCGTATTTCTTAGTATAAAGTCTCTTTCTGTGCCAGGCATTGTTGGCAGTTTAGAAGCTCTTGGCGGTGCCTTGTTTGCTGTGGTTGTTGGAAAAATAGCTAATAAACATGCCAGTAAGCTTGTGCCAATCGCGTCTGTGATGTTGGTAGTTGCTTGGGCTATGCGGTTTCTTGTGACAGATCCAGTTGTGGCATACGCTACTTCGTTTGTTGCTTCTTTTTTGATGACGTTTTTTCTTGTCTCGTATTTCGGCATGATTTACAAGAAGATTAAAGGAGACAGGGAAGAGAGCTTCTTAATTCTTCGCGAGATTCCAACGGTAATCGGAAGACTGATTGTGTTCGGGGCTATTTTGCTTGTTGTTGCTGACCCAAAATGGCTTTTTATTCTACCGATTATCACAATTGCAATTTTGCTTATTGTTCTTTTTGTTTATCGAAAAAGATTTAAAATGGTTGCTTAAGTTTCAATCGAAGACCGTTCTCGATTGAGCTCCTCTTTTATGAGAGCTTATGAAATTAAGGCGGAAGAAATAAAAAAATTATTACCCTAAAAGTTAAATTTAAGTCGATGACCGTCCTCGACTAGATTCTCATGATTATAGGTTCAATGAAAAAGAAATTGAATTGGTGAATGAAAAAGTTTTAGAGCAACTTGATTCAATAAATGTGTAAAATAAGTGCTTATAATACTATCTTATACAATAATTTGTAAGATATTGACTTATATTTTAATATTTGCTACTATTCATTTGTAATCAATAATTATTCACAATTATGATACGTTCATTTTCCTGCAAGAATTTTTATTCTTTTGCAGATGAAAGCAAGGTTAGCTTCCTAGTTAATGAAAAAACGCCCAATAAGGAGACTTATTTCAGTGCGCCTTCTGGTGATCGTTTGTCGAAAGCCCTTGTTGTTATTGGACCTAATGCTTCCGGCAAAACTAATCTGATCAAGATTTTGCCTTTTTTGAAGTGGTTCATTTTAGAATCTTTCAATATGAAGCCCGAAGCTAAAATTCCAGTGAAACCATTTCTATTTCATGATTTTAAAGACAAGCCAATTGAATTGTCAGTTGAGTTTGAAATAAAAAAGAATGTCTATATCTACTCACTGGCTTTGAATGGAAAAAGGGTTCTCACTGAAGAATTGAAAATAAAAAATAAAACCAAGCAAAAGGTTACCACGAAAATTCTTTTTTCTCGAAAATGGGACAAGGAAAAAGAAAAGTATGACTTTACTGATAAGAATTTTGAATTGCCGAATAATTTTTCAAATTTGATTCGATCCAATGCTAGTATTATTGGGACTGCAAATCAGTTTAATCATCAGGGCAGTAAACTCATCGGAGAATTTTGGCAAAAACTAGAAACTAATGTTTCTGAAATCGGACTTGTTGATGAGTTGATTTTTTTCGCAGCACCTTTTAATTTTTATCAGGCACTTGATTTTTATAGTGAAAACATTGCATTAAAAGAAAAGGCTGAAAAACTTTTATCTCGTTTCGATCTTGGACTGGAATCCTTTAGTGTGAAAAAGGATAAAAAAGCTCAAGGTGTTTCGCTTGATGCTCAGGTGTTACATTTATTTAATGGTCAATCTCACAAACTTCCAATCCAATATGAATCTTCTGGCACGAAACAATTGTTCACGCTTTTGCGAAGCATTTTAAAAGTTTTGGATCAAGGAGGTGTAGCTGTGCTGGATGAACTTGATGCGAATTTGCATCCAGAGATGGTTTCTGCTTTGTATGAATTATTTGTTTCACCTGAATCGAATCCAAAAAATGCGCAGATTATTTTCAGCACGCATAGCCACCAAATCTTGAATGAATTGGATAAATATCAAGTTGTGCTTGTTGAGAAAAATGAAAACGGAAGCAGTGAGGCGTGGCGCTTGGATGAGGTGTCTGGAGTTCGAGCTGATGATAACTATTATGCAAAATATGTTGCGGGAGCTTACGGAGCGTATCCTAATATTGACTAATATATTTTGTTATGGCCAGAACTAATCCATATAAAAAACCACCAAGAAAAGCAAAGAAAACAATTCTTTTTTATGGCGAAGGAAGTGCAGAAGAAGTTTTTTTGAAACATTTGAGAAAGGTCTATGCTCGAAATAGTGGGGTGGCTGTGACAATTAGAAACGGACAAGGCGGAACGGCAGATGGCATTATTGAAAAAGCTAGTTGCTATTTTGGAGCCTTTAGTAAAAGGATCGTATTGTTGGACAATGACAAGCCGAAAGCTGAAATGGAAAGAGCAAGAAAAATTGGAAAGGACTATGGCGTTCTCCTAATTGAGAATAATCCTTGTCTCGAAAAATTGTTGCTTGAGATTCTGAGTTATGGGAAGAAACTTGGAAACAAGAAATCGCAAGATTTGAAAAAGGAATTCGAGAGAAAACATATTTGCAAAAAGAAGCGTTGTGACATTGAAGAATATGAAAAAGTGTTTCCAAAAAAAGTTCTAGATGTGGAAAGGAAAAAGGTTAAAGAATTAGACATGATCATTAAATTGATGGAGGGGTAGTAATTTTAAAAAATATGGAAACACAAAATGTAAAATTAGTGGTTTTTGTTCCAATTTCACATGCTGACATTGTGAGGCAGACGCTTGGCGAAGCTGGCGCAGGAAAAATGGGCAATTATGATTTTTGCTCGTTTTCTTCTCGTGGAACTGGTCGTTTTCGTGGCAATGAAAATTCAAATCCAACCATTGGAAAAGCTGGTGAATTTGAAGAAGTTGAAGATGAAAGAATTGAAGTTATTGTGCCAAGAGAAATCCTTAAAGATGTCATTGAAAAAATGAAAGCCGTTCATCCATATGAGGAGGTTGCTTTTGATGTTTATCCTTTAGAAAATTAATCCAAGTTGTTAGAAGTAAAAACACTATGTCTCAAAATATCATCCTCCTTCTATTTATTATTTTTATAATTGCAGTTGCGAAAGCCTATCTTGAAAAGAAAGAACAAATACCTGCAAGTTTTTCATTGTATCAGAAAAAAGAGCGAGTGATGAACGAATCGGAGCAAGCCCTTTTCATAAATCTATTGCAAGCCTTGGGCAATGATTATATTGTGCTTTCCAAGGTTCGCATTGAAGACTTTGTTGACGTGAGCAAAGGCGCAATGAAAAATAGTCGCTGGAGTTTGCGAGGCAGAATAAAATCTCGCCATATTGATTTTTTGATTTGCAATCGCGCCACCACAAAACCATTGCTTGGCATTGAACTTGATGGCAAGTCCCACAATGACCCAATACGCCAAAATCGTGATCAGTTTGTCGATGAGTTATACAAAACAATCAACTTGCCAATTCAGCACATCCTCGTCGGTGAAAACTTTTCAGAATCAGCCCAGAACATAAAAAATGGCTTAAGAAGGGACTAAGACTATAGAAAAAATGCCCAGGAAAATGCTCAACTAAAGCATTTTTTCGTTTTGGGGTTGACAAAATACAAAAATTAGACTATAATTAAAAATTAGTTTCTTGAAAATTTCCTATAATTTTTTAGGCTGAATTAGTCTTCACCTTAATATAATCTTTTTTATCTTCAGAATTAAAATAATTTAAAATGAAAAAGGAGTGTTTTTATGGGCAATACTGGGTCGCTTTCCTCGGAGAAAAAAACTGGTTTCATTGTGGGTGGTACTTATTTTTTCGATCCCCCCGTGGAGGCAAAATGTGTTTCAGTAAACGCCAGAAAAGGTGATAATTGGAAGCAGGGAACTTTCAGTGCTGGCTGGTGTATTAAATTTGTCAAAGGCGTTGGTACTTTCACGGGATTTCCCGTCGGGAGTAAAACCAATCATTTTTTCGAATTGAGGCATGGTGGTGGTGTTGCTATCGAAGACTGCGATGGCTGTCAGCTACCATTTTTCAGGCGGCCGAAAGAATAGTGGCAAATTATTGCCAGAGACTCACCAATTCGAGAAATCGGAGTGGTGAGTTTTTTTATTTCCTCAAAACTCCAACCCTTCGCCACTTTGTTCTTAGCAGCCCAATTTTCTAAAAAAATATCCTAGCCTATCAAATTTTTATAACCGTGCTAAACTAAAAGAAATAGAAATTCATAAGCTAACTTTTCTCAAAAGCATGCCAAAAAATACTAAAATTGAAATAAACGCGGGATTTCGGCGGGCGCTGGAATTGATTGAGCAGGAAAAGAAAAACGTTTTTATTACGGGCCGAGCGGGGACGGGGAAGTCGACTTTACTCCAATATTTCAGAACTAAAACTAAGCGCAAAATTGTGGTCTTGGCGCCGACGGGCGTGGCGGCGATTAATGTCGGCGGTCAAACGATCCATTCCTTTTTTAAGTTTAAGCCCAATATTACCGCCGAAAAAGTTAAAGCGAAATATCAAAAAGATGATCAGAAAAATATTTATCGAAAAATAGAGGCGATTGTGATTGATGAAATTTCAATGGTGCGGGCTGATCTGCTGGACTGCGTCGATAAATTTATGCGCCTGAACGGTCCCAATAAAGAAAAACCTTTCGGCGGGGTGCAACTAATTTTTATTGGCGACCTTTACCAGCTACCCCCGGTAGTTACTAGTAGCGAAAAACATATTTTCTCTTCGCACTATGCTTCGCCATATTTCTTTTCCGCCAGAGTTTTTGACCGACCAGATTTTGAGTTGGAGTTTTTAGAGTTGGAAAAAATCTATCGTCAGAAAGATGAGAAATTTATTAACCTGCTAAATTTAATTCGCAATCGAACGGTAGTTGAGAGCGATTTAAAATTACTAAATCAGCGCCTAGCGCCTGAATTTGAGCCAGCCAAAGACGATTACTATATTTATTTAACGACGACTAACGACGCGGCGGACGTTATTAACCGAGAAAAATTAGCTAGACTGCCGGGGGAATCGCAGGAGTTTGAAGCCGAAATCGTCGGCAATTTTTCGCGGGAATATTTTCCGACGGCGCAGACCCTAGAATTAAAAGCGGGCGCGCAGGTGATGATGCTGAGTAATGATTCGCTGGGGCGCTGGGTTAATGGGAGTATCGCTAAGATTTTGACTTTTGAAGAAAATGAATTTGGAACGCTGGACGTAATGATCCAACTGGAAAATGGCGAGATTGAGCAGGTTACTCCGCACACTTGGGACGTCTATAATTTTTTTCTCGAAAACGGGAAACTCTTTTCTCGCTCGATTGGCTCTTTTACCCAATACCCCTTGCGCCTAGCTTTTGCAATCACTATTCATAAAAGCCAAGGTAAAACTTTCGATAAAGCGGTCATCGATATTGGACGGGGAACTTTCGCCCACGGCCAGATGTACGTCGCGCTTTCGCGTTGTCGGACACTGGAGGGGATTGTCCTGAAAAAGGAAATTAAAAAAAGTCACATTATCATGGATTGGAACGTCGTTAAGTTCGTTACTAGTTTTCAATATCGCCAAGCGGAAAAACTTTTACCCCTGGCGGATAAAATCGCTTTAATCGAAAAAGCAATCCAAGAAAAACAAACTTTAAAAATAACTTACTTAAAAGGGAAAGACGAAAAATCCCAGCGCCTGATTCGGCCAAAGAAAATCGCCGAAATGGAATTTTCCGGCTACCTCTATCTCGGGCTAACGGCCTTTTGCCTAGCTAGAAAAGAAGATCGAACTTTTAATGTCGAGCGAATTTTAGCGTGCGAGATTGAGTTGGATTAGGCCGCTGTTTTCTTTTCGCTTTTCTACCATTCAACTACATATGGTAGCGGGCGGTTTTTGAAATAATTGTTTGCAACTATAGCGAAATTAAATTCAAAAAATCCCCAGCCTTCCGGCAGGGGATTTTTGAGAAAAGGGCAGTTCAGGTCGGAGACGCTGAACTGACAAGTGGTTTAGCTGATAATACAGAAAGATTATTATGCTAAATTAGCCTGGTTAACTTCTGGCTAGCTTGGAAGGGACTAAGTCCCCAATTGGGGACTTAGTCCCTTCGCGTGAAATAGCGCTAAGCTAGTTTGTTCAGTATTATTTGCTCTCAGTCTTCATGCACTTGGTGCAAATTTTGGCCTTCTTGCCGTCAATTTTCTTAGATTGAATATTGATTGCAAATTTTCTTTTAGAGGCGATATTTGAATGGCTTCGGGAATTTCCAGCTGTAGTTCCACGACCGCAAACGCTGCATACTCTACTCATAGTTATAGAACATGGAACAGGCAGCATGGAACAAGAAATCATTCTTCTTTTATTTTAAGAAAAAATGCTTCGTGTTTTATGTTACGTGTTCTATGATTGAGGTTGATTTATTACAAGGTTTACTGTATCATAGCTATTGAGTTTTGACAAGACTAAAGTCACATAACATAAAACACATAACATAAAGCAGGGCTCATTCATGTTCCATGCTTTGTGATCTATGTTCCATTTCTGTGGACCTAAATTCACTTGTACTGATCGTTTTCTATATTATCATCCTGATTTACTCAATCATCATCCACGAAGTCATGCATGGCTACGTGGCGCTTTGGTTGGGCGATTCGACGGCTAAATACGCCGATCGGCTCAATTTTAACCCGCTTAAGCACATTGACCCAATGGGCTCAGTTTTGGTGCCGCTCATTATGCTGGTAACTTCTGGCTTTCATTATGCTTTTGGTTGGGCAAAGCCGGTGCCATACAATCCTTTCAATTTGAAAAATCAAAAATTCGGGCCGATGTTGGTGGCTCTCGGTGGACCTGGTTCGAATATTGCCCTGGCCTTGATTGCGGCTATCCTTGGAAAAATGATCACTTTGCCTGCTTCGATTAAAGGTGACATTATCGTGAGCGTCGCTATGGGAAACTGGGAGCAACTCTCAACTTTTATCGCTGGCTCTTTAGGCGGGATTTTCTTTACTTTAATGACGATGGTGATTTTTTGGAACGTGCTACTAGCCTTTTTCAATTTAATTCCGTTTCCACCACTAGACGGCTCCAAAATCTTATTCACTTTTTTGCCCATCAAAACTGAAACTATGATGATGCTTGAGCAATATGGCTTTATGTTGCTTTTAATTTTCATCTTTGTCTTCTCGACCCCTATGGGAATCTTCCTTAATACAATGCTAAATCTCTTCTTTAGTATCACAATATAATACTTTTGTGCATAAAAAAAGAAAGGCAGCGCAGTTAAGCGGATACCTTTCTTGTGTTGGTTGGCTATTTTTTCGGAAGAATTATCCAAACACTCCCAGGGACCTCGAAATTTGGCTCAGCAGAGCTTATGCTAACGCTGCCATTCGCATGGTCAATATAATGAACTTTGTAATAAAAAACAGAAGTTTCTTCTACGAAATGGTAAATATTGCCATAGCAATCCTGTACCTTAGCGCCATCTTCATAATAGGCATCTTTCGCTTTTTCGGCGGATACTGTTCTGAGTGTTTTTTGGGCGTCGTTCATTTTTAGCATATTTATAGTTATTGGAAATTTTTTTCAAAAAAAAGATAAAACTCAATTTTTAAAGAGCTATGGGCTCAATTTCTTTCATCGCTATTTAGCCACCGGAAAATTCTTAATAGTTTGACATATTTTACCATAGAAGTCAACCCCACCCTTATTTAGTTGTTTAGTTTGGCTTTCGTTTGACATATTTATAAATCTTGTGTAGAATACTTTTGTTAGTTAAGTAGCCAAATTTTTGGCTGTTTTGTTTTAGAAAGTAGTCAATTGAGGTTCGTTTCGTTCTGGACGGATTTCTAGCCGGCTATGCTTAATTTAAAAATGAACTTATATTTTTCAATTTTAGTTTTTGAAATTTAGTCATCGAAAAGTGATTAAAAATTAGAAATTAGAAATTAGAAATTAAAGCGAAGCGCACTATGCCAACAATCAATCAGTTAGTAAAGAAAGGACGCACATCGTCAACCAAGAAATCAAAGTCACCAGCTATGATGACTATTTTTAACACGCTTCAAAACCGACCAAAGCAAACCGCTAGTCCGTTTAAGCGAGGAGTTTGTATTAAGGTAAGTACTACTACGCCAAAGAAACCGAACTCAGCGCTTCGAAAAATCGCTCGCGTACGTTTGACTAATGGTATGGAAGTTACTGCTTACATTCCAGGCGTGGGACACAACTTGCAAGAACATTCCATCGTGATGATCCGCGGAGGACGGGTAAAAGATCTTCCGGGTGTTCGTTACCACATTGTCCGTGGAGTTTTGGACAGTGCTGGTGTTGATAAGCGTAACCAAGGTCGCAGCAAATACGGAGCTAAGCGGCCAAAGGCAAAAACAGAGTAAACATAACCGATAAACACTGATATAAAACTGATAAACACTGATCACGGATATCCGTGCTCCGTAAAAATCCGTCAAGGATCTGTTAAAATCAGTATAAAAAAATATGGCACGAAGAAAAAGAGTATATAAAAAACAATGGAAAGCTGATTCACGCTATGGAAACATTTTAGTGGGTCGTTTTATTGGTAAAATTTTACAAGACGGCAAACGCAGTATCGCTGAAAAAGTTATTTATGAATCATTTGATATTATTCACGAACGCACTAAAAAAGGCGGACTGAATGTTTTTGAACAAGCAATTAAAAACGTTTCTCCACTTTTGGAACTGAAATCAAAGCGAGTTGGTGGCGCAAACTACCAAGTTCCGATTCAAGTTTCCGGAGAACGTCGCCAAACTTTGGCTGTGCGTTGGATCCTAGCTGCTTGCCGAGTAAAGAAGGGCAAGAAAATGGCTGAAAAAATGGCTGATGAGTTTATCGATGCTTCAAACAAAATTGGCAGCGCGATGAAAAAACGCGAAGATACGCATCGTATGGCTGAGGCCAATAAAGCGTTTGCCCACTTTGCCTAAATTATTGCGATAGAAATCCCTGTTAAGTGGGGGTTTCTATCTTTGTTTTATAATAAAAAAAATAATATTAAAAATTTTGAATTTTGAATTTTGAATTTTGAATAAATTTTGAATTTCTGAATGTCTCGAACATTGAAATATTAGAATTTGATTAGAAATTAGAAATTAGAAATTAGAAATTAATTTTTTATGTCTCAAGAAAACGACATTGCGAAACTACGTAACATTGGTATCATCGCGCATATCGACGGTGGCAAGACCACTACCACCGAGCGCATTTTATTTTATACGGGAATTACCCATAAAATTGGTGAAGTGCATGAAGGCGCAGCGACGATGGACTGGATGGAGCAGGAACAAGAGCGCGGAATTACGATTACTTCGGCAGCGACTAAATGCTCTTGGAAAGGTCATCCAATTAATATTATCGATACGCCTGGACACGTTGATTTTACCGTGGAAGTAGAACGCTCACTGCGCGTCTTGGATGGCGCGGTGGTTATTTTTGATGGCAAGGAAGGCGTTGAGCCACAATCAGAAACTGTCTGGCGACAAGCGGATAAATATCACGTTCCGCGTATTTGCTTTGTTAATAAAATTGATAAAGAAGGCGCTGATTTTGATTTTGTGCTGGGTTCAATTTGGAATCGTTTGACGCCAAATGCTTTGGCCCTTCAAATTCCAATCGGGGAGCGCAGTGATTTTTCTGGTGTGGTTGATTTGATGAAGATGAAAGCCTATACTTTTGAAGGCGAGATGGGAATTACGGTGGTGGAAAATGAAATTCCGACTGAGTTAGTCGAAAAAGCTCAGCAGTGGCGCGAAAAAATGATTGAGAAAATTTCAGAGACGGACGACGCTTTAACTGAGAAATATTTAAACGGGGAAGAAATTTCAACTGAAGAGCTCAAAGCAGCACTTCGTCGGGGAGTTTTGGCCGCTAAATTAGTGCCAGTCTTTACCGGAACGGCGCTACGCAATAAAGGTGTGCAATTAGTTTTGGATGCGGTGGTTGATTATCTACCGTCACCTTTGGACGTGCCGCCAGTGCTTGGAACTAATCCAAAAAATGGCGAAGAAGTAACGCGCAAAGCTGATGATAACGAACCTTTCTCGGCGCTAGCTTTTAAAGTTGCCACCGATCCTTTCGTAGGCCAGCTGACTTTTTTCCGCGTTTATTCTGGAACGCTGAAAGCTGGTTCATACGTGGTTAACGCGACTAATGGTGAGAAAGAACGTATTGGGCGAATTTTACAGATGCATGCTAATCACCGCGAAGAAATTGATGAGATCAGAGCTGGCGGGATTGGCGCCTTGGTGGGACTTAAAAGTACCACGACGGGGGACACCCTTTGCGATGAACAGAAACAAATTATTTTAGAAAATATTGTTTTTCCAGAACCTGTGATTGACATTGCGGTCGAACCAAAGACCAAAGCTGACCAAGAAAAAATGGGCTTAGCGCTTCGCAAACTAGCTGGCGAAGATCCAACCTTACGCTTACGCACGGATGAAGAAAGCGGTCAAACGATTATTTCTGGAATGGGCGAACTTCATCTTGATATTATTATTGATCGCATGAAGCGAGAGTTTGGCGTGGAAGCCAATATTGGTCAACCGCAAGTAGCTTATCGCGAAACGATTAAGGGTGAGGCGCAAGCTGAAGGAAAATATATTAAACAATCTGGCGGACGCGGACAATATGGGCATTGCTGGCTTAAAGTTAAACCCCAAGAGGAGAAGGGCAAGGGCTATGAATTCTTCGATGAAATTAAGGGTGGCGTTATTCCTCAGGAATATATTAAACCAATTAATATGGGAGCTAAAGAAGCTTTGGAAAATGGCGTGCTAGCTGGTTATCCAATGGTAGACGTGATGGTAACCTTATACGACGGATCTTTCCATGAAGTCGATTCCTCAGAGGCTGCTTTTAAAATCGCTGGTTCAATGGCGGTGCAAGAAGCAGTTAAGCGCGCTAACCCAGTAATTCTCGAGCCAATCATGAAAGTGGTGGTGACTGTGCCGGAACAATTCATGGGCGACATCGTGGGCGATATTAACGCTCGTCGCGGAATGATTAAGGAAATTAATGATCGTGGCGAAGGCAATGCGCGCGTGAAAGAAATTGAAGCTGAAGTTCCACTAGCCAATATGTTTGGTTACGCTACGCAAATGCGAAGTATGACTCAAGGACGCGCTAGTTATTCAATGGAATTTTCACATTATAATGAAGTGCCAAAGAATGTCGCGGAGGCGATTATTGCAAAGAAATAATAAGATACGAATTTTTACAGATTTGAACTCATGGATTTTCACGAATCACGGATAAAATCCACTTTTTAAAAACAGCCTCGCGTAAGCGGGGCTGTTTTTTGTTGGAGATAATTTTCCTAGCTAGCTTTTTAATTTTTTGGTATAATCAAATTAATAATAAAAAGGTAACCCTTGAAAGATTGTTGGTCTGAGTGTAAAAGCTTTTTTAGTTTTTGTTTTTTTGCTTTGGATTTATATGTATAATTTATATTTATATGCTAAAAAAGGCTTAATTAAACTTTTGTAAGGATTTTACCCT
>CAIPMZ010000142.1 GCA_903866285.1 uncultured bacterium | reverse complement strand
GGGCGGCAATTTCTTTTTCTAGCTCTGCGATATCTGAAGTCCACTCATCTTCAACGTCTACTGCCTTTGCGGCTGGGGTTTCTTTTGGCGCTGGCTCAACCTGAGTCAAGTCTTTTTTCCAAGAATTAAAACCTCCGTCAGAGGGAAAGCGACTAGTTGGTGGCGCTGGCTGGAAAGAATCTTCCTGCTCAGCTTGGGCTTTGGTTAGGCTTGGCTTAGCTTGGGGAACTTCAGGCATTTTAAATTCGCCACCCTTAGCTAAAACATTTTCAATGGCAGCCCAGTTAGAATCTAAGTCGCGCGGAATCATGATGACAACCTCATCGCCTGGTTCAGCTTTAAAATAGGTAATTGAGGCAAGCAAAACTCGGTAAGGTTTTCCTTCGGACAAAATAAAATAATTACCTTTTTCGTCTTGGCTAACAATTCCAATTACACTTCGGCGGTTTGCCGGTCCGATTTGTTTATAGATAAAAGACCCATCAAGGGTAATATTTAATTTAAGTAAGTCGCCTTCGACAAGTTTTGATTTTGAAGCGTAATTAGCTGGAACGGGATATTGTCGGCCGTCGGTACCATGCATAATCTGTCCATCGAAAGTTCCTTCAATAATACTACCGTCGCCTTCGTCAGTTTCTAGCTTTCGTTTACGACCAGTCTTTTTCTTGCCTTCCATTTGCAATAGCATGGCTTTGGCGCTCTGCATCGTTTTTTCGGCGTTAAGAATCATCTGCCGGAGCATCTCAATCTTGTGAGCTTTTTCAGCGTCGCTAATTTCTTCAGTTGAATGTTGAGTAGTCATTTTATTTTTCGACGGGAAAAGCCTGAAAAAAATTCTCAAGAATCACCCGGATTTTGATTTTTGTTTTATATGAATATTATATAATATAATTTCAGAAAGAACAAATGGAAAATTGTTATATTGTTAAATTGTTATATTGTTAGCGTGAAAGACCCGCTAAAATAGCTACCCGCAATGCTTAAGAATAGCGTTGCAGACAAACAAATCTATAAATGTACAAATAAAAGCGAGGGTGTGGTATAATTTGAAAATTGGTTAATTTTTTAAACTTATTTTATGGAAAATAATCTTGCGGAGCTTTTAGCTGGTCATGTCTGGGTTATTGTTTTAATTTTACTCTGGACTTTACCTTGGAAAGTAGTGGCACTTTGGCGGAGCGCTCGTCGGGCGCAATCCGGTTGGTTTTTAGCGATGATAATTTTAAATACTTTAGGAATTTTAGAAATAATTTATCTGGCCTTTTTTAGCCAAGAGGAGGCTACGCCCCAACCTCTGGCCGCCGCGACTTTTAAAGCAAGGTTTGAGTCGGATCAAGAAAAATTGGAAGAGAAGATTAATAAGAAGATTATCATGTAGCGGGTTAACTTTTCTTTTAATAGAAAAGTTACAAAACTTGCCTACCTGCCTATCGGCAGACAAGCCGGCAGGCAAGGAAATCCCGCACGTGCTTCCTCCCAAGGCGGACAGGTGTTGCTGGGGCAAAGACTT
>CAIPMZ010000141.1 GCA_903866285.1 uncultured bacterium | reverse complement strand
CCCATATGGGGACTTAGTCCCTAGTAGCTCACTTTTCTTTTCACGCAAACTTTTTTCATACAAGCTGCCAATCGCATCAGGACGATTAAACTCCCGCAAACAAGTTAGAAATCTCAAGAAATCCTCCTCATCCAAAAAAACTTCGCGTTTATCAACCCCGCGATTGTAAATGTGATAATATTGACCGTCAGCAAAAATCGTTTTGCGCATAATTTATTATTAAATTATACCACAAAATTGAAAATTAAAAATTAACCCTAAACGTCCAAATTCTTGACGTTCTTAGCGTGCGTTTGGATAAAACGACGACGAGGTTCGACATCAGAGCCCATTAAAATATCAAAGATGCGATCTGCCTCCTCGGCATCTTCAATTTCAACCCGAAACATCAAACGCGTTTCTGGATTCATCGTCGTATCCCACAGTTGTTGCGGATTCATTTCTCCAAGACCTTTATAGCGTTGAATCGTCACGCCCGCAATTTTCTCAACGTCGCCACCCGCTTCTTCAATATCGCCCTGGGTTAGAGCATACTCTGCTAATTCTTCAGCGGTAGCAGTGACAATTGAAACTGGCTCAGTTTTCTCACTTGCCAACTCCCCATCCCCATTTTTTCCCTTTTCTCCCCTTTTCCCCTTTTTCATTTCAAGCCCCTTCAACCTAAATTCTTCGACGATTTTATCTTTTTCTTCATCGTTATAAACCCAACGAATATCTTTACCTTTCTGAATTCGATACAGCGGCGGCACCGCAATAAAAATATTGCCATTGGTAATTAGCTCTTCGAAATAGCGATAAAAGAAAGTCAAAAGTAGTACCCGAATGTGCGAACCATCGACGTCGGCATCAGCCATGATAATGATCTTGCCATAACGCAAACGACTAGCGTCAAAAGTTTCGCCAATCCCAGTTCCCAGCGCAATAATAATTGGTTTAAGCGTATCAGATTTAACGACTTTATCTAAACTAGTTTTTTCCACGTTCACTAATTTTCCGCGCAGCGGTAAAATCGCCTGGAACATTCGATTTCTACCTTGTTTGGCACTGTTGTGCACAAAAATTCCTGAAGCCAAAGCAAAGTTATGTGTACCTTGTACTTCAAGATCATACACATCTATTTTCTTCGACACTTTTTCAATCGATTTAATGCGATGGTTAAAGTGCATCGCCGCTTCTTGCAGTTTTTCCTCACTTCCACCAAAAAATCTTTGGCAGATGGTCTCATATTTAATGAGGGTTTTATCATTTGTTTCTTTTCTTATTTCATTATAAGTCGTTTTGTCAATTTTATTTTTTGATTTATAGACCGTGTGCAGAACCTGTAAAGCTTTTTGCAAATATGTTTCATTGTAAGCATTTTTTCTTTTTATTCGAAATTCTGGCGTCCACTGTTGAGAAGTTTTCTCTTTTCTCCAATCAAGCAGTTGCCTATCTTGCCACTGCTTTTTTGCCAGCAAAGAAAGCTCTTCTTTTTGCTCAGGATTTTCTTTAAAGTATTGGATTACTTTTTCTG
>CAIPMZ010000140.1 GCA_903866285.1 uncultured bacterium | reverse complement strand
AGAGTAATTAAAGAAAAAGAACTCGTGTTAAGTGAGATTTATGGCTATCAAAACTAGCAGAAAATTATATGGAGTTTGTTGTCAGCGCGTAACTAGGAAAATACCGAAAAGAATGATAAAAATTCCTAGTCCTTGACTAGCATTTATTTTTTCCCCAAGGAAATAGTAATTGGCTATAATAACAAAAACCAGGGCTATCGAGGTTATGAACGTTGTTATCGTAGTGGAGCTATTTGCCAGGTGGGGGATTTTGAGGAGACTATTGTTAATCATAATGAAGAATAACCTTGCCATAAAGGCGAAGCCTGCTCCAAGAATAAAATGCCAATCAAGGAGCATTTTAAAAATTCCCATGGGCGTTAAATTCGACCCATTAATAAAGGACCGCGATCCGGTCAATAGAATTGAAATTACGGTAACTAACGAGAACAAAGCTGTGTATATAATTACTTGCAACATTTTTTTTGATTTTTTTTAAATAGATTAAAAATTGAATAAATTGTTGTAATTTTAAAGTAGTTAAACCCGTGTATTATTAGGGCGAGTTTATATTTTTCTCCAAATTTTTTAGCTATTCTTAATTCATCTCGGAATTGTTTTTTGTTTACACTGCCACTTTTACTGTTTGGATAATATCTAAAATTTGCAAGATACTTATTAATAACACCCGCTGGATATTTTTTCCCGATACGAAGCCAAAAATCATAATCCATGCAAAAATGCTCAGCTTCATTGAGATATCCAATATCTTGGTGTAATTCGCGCTTCCAAAATGTCGCTGGTTGTGATATAAAATTTTCGCTCAGGAGTTTTCCGTAGCTGTATTTTTTTAGGAGAAGATTTTTATAGAGAGTGATTGGTTTTCTAATTTCCTGGTCATTTTTATTGATAATTTTGCATTTTCCATAAACCCATTTTTTAGTTTCATTTTTATGGAAAAAATCCACAACTTCAAGAATTGCTCCTAACTCGTAGGTGTCATCTGAATTTAAGAACGCTACAATTTCACCAGTTGCTAGCCGAAGACCTTTATTGATGGCTTCTGATTGACCGTTATCTTTCTCGGAGCTCCATATGATTTGCTTTGAATATTTTTTTAAAATTTCTAGCGTGCCATCAGTTGATCCGCCATCCATAATAATATACTCAATATCTTTATAAGTTTGATTGAGCACGCTTAAAATAGTTCTTTCAATAAACTGAACCTGATTAAATGACGGGGTGATAATAGAAATTTTCATTATTTTTTATTATTTAAAAACCACTCATAAGTTATTTTAATTCCATCTTCCAATGCTGTTTTATGTTTCCAGCCAAGACTGTGCAGCCTTGAGACGTCGAGAAGTTTTCTTGGGGTGCCATCTGGCTTGGTCGCGTCACTGGTGGTTTTTCCTTCAAAGCCAACAATCTTTTTAATTAGTAGGGCGAGATTTTTGATAGTTACATCTTCTCCTGTGCCAATATTGACTATATCGCCACCGTCGTAAGTTTCCATGAGGTGCACACAGGCATCAGCCAGGTCATCAACATAGAGAAATTCTCGCATGGGCGAGCCGGTGCCCCACATCACAACTTCTTTTGCGTTTACTAGTTTTGCTTCATGAAATTTTCTTAGCAGGGCGGGGAGAACATGCGAGCTCGTGAGGTCAAAGTTATCATTCTGGCCATAGAGATTCGTTGGCATCACCGAAATAAATTTGGTGCCATATTGTTTGTTGTAAGCTTGGCACATTTTAATCCCAGCAATTTTGGCAATTGCATAAGCCTCATTAGTTTTTTCCAACTCTCCAGTCAGCAAATATTCTTCTTTAATTGGTTGGGCGCAATCCCTTGGATAAATGCAGGAACTTCCCAAGAAAAGAAGTTTTTTTGCTCCATTTAAATAGGCATTATGAATAACGTTGTTTTGAATCTGAAGATTTTGAAAAATAAAATCGGCTGGAAAATCATTGTTAGCTTGAATTCCTCCAACTTTGGCAGCGGCCAGGAAAACATATTCCGGTTTTTCTTCTTTGAAAAAAATCCTAACTTCAGCTTGGTTCATTAAATTTAAAGCTTCAAAATTGCGCAAAATTAAATTGCTGTAGCCGTTTTTTCTCAAATTGCGAACAATCGCGCTTCCAACAAGTCCGTTATGACCAGCAATATAGATTTTTGAATTTTTCCTCATATTTTTTTGCTTGTCATCCTGAACTTGTTTCAGGATCTTTGTAACTTATCTTGTGAGTTAAAATAGGCAGATGCTGAAACAAGTTCAGCATGACATATTATTTGTTTTTACATTTTTAAGGTCTGCTTCCACCATTATCTTAACCAAATCTTTGAAAGTGGTTTTTGGTTTCCATTTTAAAAGTTTCTTGGCTTTGGATGGATCTCCAAGTAATTGTTCAACTTCTGCTGGACGGAAATATTTTGGATCAATTTTAATAATTTCTTTTTTGGTTTTTTTATCGATGCCAACTTCTTTTTCACCTTTGCCTTTCCAAATCAAATCAATACCCAGAATTTTGCAACACTCTTCGATAAATTCGCGCACGCTATGCATTTCACCAGTAGCCAAAACGAAGTCAGCTGGCTTTTCTTGTTGAAGCATGAGCCACATGCCTTCGACATAATCTTTAGCATAACCCCAGTCGCGTTTGGCATCAAGGTTTCCAAGATAAAGACAATCATCTTTGCCTGTAACGATTTTGGATAAGCCGCGCGTAATTTTTCGAGTTACAAATGTTTCGCCGCGACGAGGGGATTCATGATTAAATAAAATTCCATTACAAGCAAAAAGATTGTAGCTTTCGCGGTAGTTCACGGTAATCCAATAAGCGTAAAGTTTGGCTACAGCGTAAGGGGAGCGAGGATAAAAGGGCGTTGTCTCTTTCTGAGGAACTTCTTGAACTTTTCCATAAAGCTCACTGCTCGAAGCTTGATAAAACTTAGTTTTAATGCCCGATTCTTTGATAGCGTCTAAAATTCGCAAAGTTCCAATGCCGTCAACATCTCCAGTGTATTCTGGCACATCAAAACTAACCCTAACGTGACTTTGAGCACCAAGATTATATATTTCATCAGGCTGCACTCTCTCAATCAAACGGCTGACACTACTACTATCTGCAAGGTCTCCATAATGCAAAAACAATTTTGTTCCATGCACATGGCTGTCCTGATAGAGGTGGTCTATTCGCTCGGTATTGAAGGAGCTTGAACGACGAATTATTCCATGAACCTCATAGCCTTTTTTAAGCAGTAGCTCTGCTAGATATGATCCATCTTGGCCAGTAATTCCAGTGATAAGTGCTTTTTTCATGGTACTTTTATATCTTAGGGTTAGTTATTTCTTCTAGTTTGCTTAACGCTTCTTTCCTGACAATCTCCGAAACATTTCGCTCAATCCGCTCCAAGATATTGATAACTTTAAAAAGAATTACAAAGACAACCACAAAGCCGATAAAAATAAAAGTATTAAGACTTTCACCGAAGCCCAATTGTTGGGAGATTTTATGCGTTGCGTTTGGAAAGAGCGAAAAAGCCGTGATGCTAAGCCAGATTATATTGCTGGTGACGAGTTTAAAAAAAGTTTGGCTCTGCTCTCCTTTTAAAAATTTTAGCCAAGCGCTAAGCAGGAAGCTAAGCGCCCCAAGCGCCATGATAATTCTAAAGATGAAGACTAGGGTCATAGGGTTCTTGAAGTTATAACGTTTTTAACGTTCATAACGTTATAAAGTTATAAAGTAATAAAGTTGTGAAGTAGTAAAATTCTAACGTTAAGAACTTTTTAGCACTTTCCAATAACCACCCTTGTCGGGGCCGATTCTTTTTAAGAGTCCAGCTTTCTTTAGGTTGGTTATATTTTTTTCAATAGCTCGACTGGAGATACCAATTTTATCAGCGATGTCCTCAGCGCTTAATTTACCATCTTTTTGCAATAAATGCAATATTTTCTCCGAACTTTTCTCCGAACTTTTCTCCGAACTTTTCTCCGAACTTTTCTCTGAAACGTTTTCTCCAAAAATATTTACATCAATCCCGCCCGAGACTTCTTTTAGCTCAGGCCTTGGAAGCCCATAAGCCGTAATTTCATCAATAGCTCTTTTTACTCCGCTGCCATATTTTTCAATTAGTCCAACCTCTTTGAAAATTTCAGCAATTTTTAAATTTCTAGGGGTAGACTTTTCCGAGCCAGCGTATAAATCCTCGATTGAGATATTAGTTGGTAATTTTCCAATGTTCCAGATAACGAGTTTGTTTTGGTAAACCCTAAATTGCGAATGAACTCCACTTCGGTAGTCACGATGGATGATAGCATTTACGATGAACTCTCTCACTGCAGAGAGGGGATATTGCCAGCGTTCATCGCGCTCGGGCTTACCAGTGATGATGTATTCCTTGGTTATGTGGGACATAATGAAATCCATTGCTAACTCAACCTCGCTCAATAAGTCAGTTTTTATGGTGACTGATTTTTTTATGGTTGTATCGTTTTGGAAAAGTCCTATTTGAATTTCGCAGTAGAAGAGGGGTTTCTTTGAAAATAGGAGGATAGCCGCGTTGGTGATTTCTTCGCCAAAAATTAGGTCGTATTTTCTTAAAAAGGCTAGGGGATCTTTGGCAATTTTTATATCCCTTTTTTCATTTATTT
>CAIPMZ010000139.1 GCA_903866285.1 uncultured bacterium | reverse complement strand
TCATATATTGGTTCTTAGCTTCTTTATTCATGGCTTGTTTTGGGGTTAAAAGTTAACCCCGTACTTTACCATGAATTTGGGTGTCATTTTAGATGATGTATCAGGAAGGCTCTCGGTGTCATTTTAGATGATTTGACGCGTGGCTTGAATTGTCTGTTATTTGGTGATAGGATGGACATATAAACAATATAGAATTAAATCCTATGCTCGACATCAAATTTATCAGGGAAAATGCGGAGGCGCTTAAGGAGGTGGCGAAAAATAAAAACATTGATTTGGACATTGACCAACTCTTGAAATTAGATAAAGAGCGTCTTTTGCAACTCCAATACATCGAAGAGCTTTTGGCTGAGAAAAATAAGCTCAATGATTTAATTCCGAGCGCTCAAGGCGATGAAAAAATTGCCGTTTTGGAGCAAGGCAAAAATGTTAAAGAAAAACTTGCCAGTGCACAACCAGCGTTTGAAAAAATCAAAGAGCAGTTCGAGACTATGATGGTGAAAGTTCCGAATCTCATTTCAGCTGACACGCCGATTGGGAAAAATGAAGAAGGCAATGTGGAAATTGAAAAAACTGGCGAGATTCCAACATTTGATTTTCCTGTTAAAGATCATATTCAACTCGGCAAAGATTTGGATATTTTGGATTTAGAAAAAGGCGCCAAGGTGGCAGGGTATCGTGGCTATTACGTAAAAAACGAAGGAGTTTCTTTGATGATGGCGTTGATGATGTATGCGCTGAACAAGATGATCGAGAAAGGATTTTCGCCGATGATTCCACCGACGCTTGTGAAAGGCAATGCACTTTTCGGCACCGGATATTTCAAAGGCAAAGAATATGACAGCGAGGTTGATGAGGTCTATGAAGTTGCTTCTGGTGACAAGGAGGCTGACGGAAAATCAAGCAAGGAAAAAAAGTTTTTAGTCGGCACAGCGGAGCCATCTTTACTGGCCTATTTTGGCGATGAAGTTTTAAAAGAAGATCAACTCCCAATCAAAGTGGCTGGGTATTCCCAATGCTATCGCAGTGAAATAGGCTCTTATGGTAAGGATACCAAGGGTCTGTATCGCGTGCATGAATTTATGAAAGTTGAACAAGTTGTTTTGATGGCGGCTGATATTGAAGCGTCAATCAAGATGCACGACGCCATGTTGGAAATGTCCAAGGAAATTCATGCAGAACTTGGTTTGCCATATCGGGTGCTGAAAATTTGCTCAGGTGATATGAGCGCCGGAAAATTCCGCGCTTTTGATATCGAAGCTTGGCTGCCAAGCCGAAATACCTATGGCGAGACAGGCTCAGCTTCCAATTTCACAGATTGGCAAGCACGCAGGCTGAATGTGAAATATATCGACAAAGAAGGAAACAAAAAATATGTTTATATGCTCAACAACACCGTCCTGCCATCACCGCGACCATTCATCGCCATTCTTGAAAATTTCCAACAAGCCGATGGCTCAGTGGTGATTCCGGAAGTTTTGAGGAAATGGATGCCGGGAGGGATTTCAATTATCTCTAAAAGATAATTGAAAGTATAAAGTATTTTGCTTGTCTGCTGATAGGTAGGTCTGATGTTTGATGTATAAATGCAAAAAATATGAACAAACAAGAAATCATTGATAAGACTGCGGAGTATGCGCGGGAAACTTTGGAGGGCGAAGGTTCTGGCCACGATTGGTGGCATGTTTATCGGGTTTGGAAAATGGCTCAGCACATTGGACAGAAAGAAAAGGCGGATATGTTCGTGGTTGAACTGGCAGCGCTACTCCATGATATTGCTGATTGGAAAGCGCATGACGGTGATGACACAGCCGGGCCAAGAGTAGCCAGGCAGTGGCTCGAGAAACAAGGTGTTGAAGAAGAAATAATTTTGCATGTTTGCACAATTATCAAAGAAGTATCTTTTAAAGGCGCGAAAGTAGAGACAAAGATGAGCACAATTGAAGGAGAAATCACGCAGGATTCTGACAGATTAGACGCGATAGGTGCAATGGGAATTGCTCGGGCCTTTACGTATGGCGGAGCAAAAAGCAGGGGAATGTATGATCCCAAGGTAAAGTCGCAGTTGCATGAATCATTTGAGCAATACAAGAAAAATAACGGAACAACGATAAATCATTTCTATGAAAAGTTATTATTACTTAGAGATTTAATGAAAACGGAAACAGGTAGAGAAATTGCCCAAGGCAGGCACGTGGTGATGGAAAATTTTTTGACAGAATTTTTTCAAGAGTGGGAGGGGAAGGCATAGTTAAGATACAATCCTGTGTCGGTTCAGGGTCTCTGACCTGAATCGAAATGGTTCTGAAAATTCAAGAAAGATGCGGTTCAAGTCAGAGACGTTGAACCGACAGCAGAGACTTGGCAAATCCATCGTCACTAAGAAAAATTTTCTCAAAAAACCGGAGGATAAAAAGTTGTTAAAAAGTGTGTAAGCTCCTTTATGCTTGATTTGATTTAAAAATTTGCGACAAAAAAGCTCAGCTAGGATAGCTGAGCTTTTTTGAGCAGAAGCTGGCTTATTCTGTCAACATAATCGCTTTTTCATAGTCGATTTTTCCTTGAAGCATAAGTTGCTCGATATGTTTTTTGAAGGAGAACATACCGTCTCTAAAGCCCATCTCAATGGCGTTTTCAATTTGAGTTAAATCGCCATTTCGGATAATATTGCGGATAGCAACATTAGAAAGTAATAATTCAAAAATGGCAACTCGTTTTGACTCAAGTGTCGGCGCTAAGCGTTGGTTGACAACGGCCAGTAGGGTGTCGCTGAGCTGAGAAAGAATCATTCGGTGTCTTTCATGCGGAAATAGTCCCAATATTCGATGCAAGGTCTGTAAGGAGCTTGAAGTGTGAATTGTGGAAATCACAAGGTGCCCAGTGCTGCATAGTTTCAAGACAGCTTCCATTGTTTCGCTGTCGCGTATTTCACCAATTATAATAACATTTGGATCTTGACGCATAACAGCTTTTAAGGAAGCACCGAATGAAGCTGTGTCGTTGTTGATTTCGCGTTGACTGATAAGACAGTTTTTATTTTCAAAATAATATTCAATTGGATCTTCTAGGGTGATAATGTGACCTTTCCTGTTTGAATTCATCCATTCAATCATTGCTGCTAGGGTTGTTGATTTACCACTTCCCGCTGGACCTGAAATCAAAATGAGACCTTGATTTTTTTTCAGCAGACTTGTGAGTTGCTGAGGCACGCCAATTTCTTCAAGACTCAAGGGTTCCTTTTCAATGCAACGAATTGAAATTGAAAGCTTTCCTTTGCGATAAAAGATATTACATCGGTAAC
>CAIPMZ010000138.1 GCA_903866285.1 uncultured bacterium | reverse complement strand
TATTATATTTTTATGAAAAGAGATTATTATTCAGATTCAATAAGTAACTTTTTAAAAAGTAATTCTGACCAAATTCTTGGAGAACTAACCCGCCATGGTGATTTTGATTTGGGACAAAATCAGCGCGATTCTTGGTTAGCGGAAATTGATATTCTTAAAAAAGTTCTTAAAAATTATAATGGAGCTATATATTTTGAGTATTCAATTCCTAGAATGGGTAAGCGGATTGATGTCTTGGTTATTATTGGACCCGTAATCTTTATCTTAGAATTTAAAGTTGGCGAGAAGGAATTTACTTCATATGCCATAGATCAAGTTTGTGATTATGCTTTGGACTTGAAAAACTTTCATGAAACTAGTCATGAGCTATTCATTGCGCCAGTTCTTATCGCAACTAAGGCTGAAAATATTATTCCTCTTATTTCTTTAACCCCGCAAAATGATAAAGTATTCGAACCCATTAAGAGCGATATAGCGTTGCTTGAAAAAATATTTGAAGACGTATTGAACTTTTCTGAAGGCGCTAGTATCAATACTGGGGAGTGGGAATTGGGTAGTTATCATCCAACACCGACAATTATTGAAGCTGCCATGGCTTTATATAATAATCATTCCGTTAGCGAGATTTCACGTAGTGATGCAAGCGCAAGGAATTTAAGAGATACCTCTAGCGTGGTATCCGAAATTATTAAGTTTTCAAAAGATAATTCTCAAAAATCAATCTGCTTCGTCACTGGGGTTCCTGGAGCGGGAAAGACGTTGGTTGGGCTTAATATAGCTACTCAGCATATAAATAAGGATGCTGACCTTTATAGCGTTTTTCTTTCGGGGAATGGGCCGCTGGTTGCAATTTTGCGTGAAGCATTAGCTCGCGATAGGGTTAGTCGCGAAAAAAGTCAAGGAGGAAAAATAAAAAAAAGTATTGCAATGAGTGAGGTAAAGATGTTTATTCAAAATGTTCATAATTTTCGTGATGAATGCCTTGTTGATATTTTGAAGCCACCGATCGAGCACGTTGCTCTTTTTGATGAAGCCCAGAGAGCATGGGATTTGCAGCAGACAGTCAATTTCATGACCAGAAAAAAGAACAAGCCCAACTTCTCTCAGTCTGAGCCAGAATTTTTAATTTCTTGTCTTGATCGGCACAGGGATTGGGCTGTGGTTGTTTGCCTTGTTGGAGGTGGTCAAGAGATTAATACTGGTGAGGCAGGAATCGGTGAATGGATAAGTTCCATAAATAAGTCTTTCCCTGATTGGCGCGTTTATATTTCTTCTCAACTCGAAGATCTTGAATATGGAGCTGGAAATTTATTAAAAACAGTTAAGAATAACTTAAACCTTAAAGTAAAGGATGAACTTCATCTTTCTGTGTCAATGCGTTCATTTCGCGCGGAAGATGTTTCTTTATTGATAAAAAAACTACTTGATTGTGAAGGTGATGAAGCAACTGAAATACTCAAGAAGATTAAGAATAAATATCCAATTGTGATAACTCGTGATATTGCTAATGCTAAAAAATGGATGAAAGCTCAGGCTAGAGGATCGGAGCGTTTTGGAATAGTGGTTTCTTCTCAGGCTGAACGCTTGAAGCCACACGCAGTTAATGTTAAAGCGCCAATGGATCCAGTGCATTGGTTTCTTGATGGGAAAGAAGATGTCCGTTCATCTTATTATCTAGAAGATGTTGCAACAGAGTTCGATATCCAGGGGTTGGAACTAGATTGGTCTTGCGTGATATGGGATGCTGACTTTAGATATGCTAAAAATTGTTGGGAGCACCGTTCTTTCTGCGGTTCAAAATGGAATAAAATAAATAAGCCAGAGAGGCAAATATATCAAAAAAATGCATATCGTGTAATCTTGACTCGTGCAAGGCAGGGCATGGTTGTTGTTGTGCCCACTGGGGATTTAGAAGATCCAACTCGTAACCCAGCTTTTTATGATAGCACCTATGAGTACTTGAAAAGAATCGGATTTGAAGAAATATAATTCAGGCTTCATTTCTGTACATACCTGGCCTTCTAAAAAGCTAAGATAATGGCTAGCGTTGCCTTGCATTTTCTACCTGAATAAATTATAATTAACCTTATAAGCAGGCGATAAATATAAGTATTTCAGGACTATGCTACAAGAAAAATTAGCTTCTTTTTTCGCTAAAATAAGGCAAAATGAGAAACTGTTGGTTCGAACCCTGCTGGGGATTTCGATGGCTGTTTATTTTATCTTTGCTTTTAATCATCTCACTAAGTTCATCTCAGCGGATGAGCATTTTTGGTTACCAAATTCTGGGGCCGAACGGATTCAAAACTATTGGGAAGCAATCTCTGCGCGAAAATGGAAAGATACCCGGATTAACGATAAGCCAGGGATTACGTTGGCGTATACTTCTGGGCTAGCGCTTTTATTTGAGAAAAATCCTAAAGAGCAATTTATTTATAGTAAGGGGCCCATCGATATTTATAATCCGCAGAAAACGGAAGAGATAAACTTTTGGTATCGCTTGCCAATTGTTTTAGTCACTGGTTTCGCTTTTTTATTCTTCTTTTGGATTGTGCGAAAAATTACGGAAAATGATTGGATTGCGCTTTTTTCAACAGTCGGGATGCTTTCTTCGCCGATTTTATTGGGCATCTCCCAAATCGTAAACCCGGATTCTTTATTTTGGATTTTTGGCGCGGCCTGCGTGCTTTCTTTCTACGCTTATTTGCAAAGAGGTGGTTGGAAGTTTTCCTTACTGACTGGAATTTTTCTGGGTCTTTCCCTGGCTAGTAAATATGTCAGCGTAATTTTCTTTCCCTTTTTCTTCCTGATGATGCTAGGTTATTATTTTCTTGAATTTGAAAATTTAATTCAAGCTAAGGATCTACTCTTTTCTAAGCGCGTTTTAAAAAACTCTCTGAATTACCTAGCAATCTTAGTTGGCGGGATGTTTTTATTCGCCTTGATGATGCCGGCTTCTTTTGTGGAGCCAAAATATTTTTATGAGGGCACGATTGGTTTTCCGGGGTTGCAATTAATTTTTTGGGCGGTGATGTTTTTAAATTTAGCGATTCTGCTTGATGCTCTGATCCTAAAAAGTAAAGTCCTTTCTTTTTTATTTCTTAAACTAGCTTTCCTACGAGCATATCTGCCAAAAATTGTTTACGCAATTTTAGCCTTTTCGTTTCTTTTTGTTTTATATAACTGGCTTAGTAGACACGCCTTACTAGATCTTTCGACAATTTCTTTCGATACGAAACGCAAGGATGCTTTTAGCCGTTTGCCCTTTTTCCATCGTTATATTATGCAATTCGTGGCGCTGACTTTTTCTTTGACGCCAGTTGCTTTATTTTTACTGCTGTTTCTCTGGCTAAAAGGGATCTTTGCTAAAATCAGTCACGGGACGCTCGTCTTTTTACTGTCCGTTTTCTATTTAATTTTTTATGGCGCAGTGGTTGAGCAAGGGCTCTTAGTAACCGTTCGTTATAGTATTATTCTTTTTCCTTTTACCTTAATTTTAGTCGCCATTGCGCTTAGCGAACTATTTTCGCTAGTAAAGACCGTTGAAACAATAAGATTAGTAAAAATTTATCTTTTATTGGTCTTGCCAATCGTGCTTCTACAAATTTTTTCGTTGGTTGATCAATATTTTTTCAGTGGCGATCTGCGGGATGCCTTGCCCCGTAATTTCTTTATGGCGGTGCTTTTTGCGTTAGCGCTGGCAGGTCTCTTTCTCTTTAAGAAAATTAATTTTAGTAATTTTTTTCCCTGGGAAACAATTAAGAAAACTTCTAAAACTAAAATCTGGGCACTCTTTTTCGGTTGTAATATTCTAGGTATTCTCCTGATTTCGCCTTTTTATTTTAGTTATACTAATGAACTGTTGCCGAAAAAGTATATTATCTCTGGGGCGTGGGGCTATGGGGGATATGAAGCAGCTCAGTATTTAAATCAAATGCCAAACGCTAAGGACTTGACGCTTTGGGTAGATGTTTACGGCGTGTGCGAGTTTTTCGTGGGGAAATGTATTCATACGTCCAAGATTGACCCAATAAAATATCCAGTCGATTATTATCTGCGCTCGCTCCAAGCCACGATCAATCCACGTTTTAAAACTAACCTGAGCGAAAATTCTATTTGGCACTTGTATATTGATAATCGGCCGAAAAGCTTCCTGAAGATATACCGGGAAGAACCAGCTGAAAAATAGGTCCAAATATATAGTTCTGGCTTGATATTATTTTTTATTTTTTATAAGCCTATTTACTTTTTAGGCCATGTAAGCGACAGCGAGCTAAGCGTTTGACCATTGTTTTCGGTCAAGCGCGGGCGCTAAAAAGTAAATAAGCTTATAAAAATTTTAAACTTAACTTTAGAAAATCATAATTTACGTATGATGTATATTTTTTTCGAAAAACTTAAAAGAAAAAATCTAGCCCCTTGGCTGCTTGTTTTTCCGTTGGCGGGGTATTTCTTTTTTGGCTTTCAACATCTGACAAAGTTCGAAACGGCGGATGAACATTATTGGCTGTATAGCAATAACGTTCAAAATAATTATTGGCAACAAAACAACGGCCGAATTCAGCAATATTGGACAGCTCTGGCTACGCAAAAATGGGAAAAAACTCGGATTAATGATAAGCCAGGAATTACCCTAGCTTATGTTAGTGGGGCTGGGGCTTGGCTGAAAACAAACCTCGAAGCGAAAATTTTCACGGGCGAAATAGCGCCACTATCAAAAATTGCCAAAGCCGAAAAAGTTAATTTTTATTTTCGTTTTCCACTTCTAGTTTTTAATGGGCTGTTTATGTTGGGGCTGTTTTATTTGCTAAAAAAAATGTTTCGAAGCGACTGGGTGGCTTTGCTGGCTTGTTCATCGATGCTCCTTTCTCCAATCGTGGTAGGCATCTCCCAAATCGTTAATCCAGATAGTTTACTTTGGGAATTCGGTTTTGCAGCGCTTCTTTCCTTTCTAATTTATCTTAGAGATCAAAGCAAGAAGTTTCTTTTAGCGGCGGCGCTTTTTTTGGGCTTGTCACTGCTAACTAAATATTCTTCCGTTATTTTCTTCCCGTTTTTCTTCGCTGTTTTTATTTTATATTTATTTATTAATCAAAAAGAACTTGCCCAGCCAGAAGGTTTTAAAAAGATTGCTAGGCTGGCTACGGGTTTATACGCGATCTTTTTTGGCGCGCTGTTGATTTACGCGGTAATTATGCCGGATAATCTCGTTAATTATAAACATTTTTTAAAGGGAAGTGTTGGTTTTGGGGGGATGCAGTTTTTCTTTTTAGGTATTTTTCTTTT
>CAIPMZ010000137.1 GCA_903866285.1 uncultured bacterium | reverse complement strand
CAGCTTATGGCTCAAATTGATCGAAAATTAACCAATAATTTCAACTAACCCAAGTGTTAATTATGTTCATGGACTTGCACAATATAAAAGGTTATTAATACCCTTGGGCTCACACCGATAAAATCGGCAAGATATTAAACCTTTTAGTATCGTCGCTCACTACACTAGCTAATAAAAGACGAACCGCTCTACTTGGTTACTAGTTACTGATTAATGATTCACACTTCTTGCCTCTTCTCTCGCCCTAAACTATACTTAAGTTAGCTAAAGTTACCCTTAATATACATTTAACTTTATGAACAATTTAACCTTACAAGATATTTTCAATGCTTTTCACGTTCCCCCGTCTGAAATTAGAAAAAAAGTAATTACCCAGGCTTACGAGCTGGCGGTAAAGGCTCACGCGGGCCAAAAAAGACGCAGCGGCGAGGATTACGTGCAGCATCCAATTGCGGTGGCGGTAATTTTGGCGGGGCTTGGCATGGGTGGCAAAACGATTGCGGCGGGACTCATGCACGACGTGCCGGAGGATACCACGATTCCCCTGACTGACATCGAAAAACAATTTAGCAGTGAGATTGCCAATCTAGTTGATGGCGTAACCAAATTGGGGAAAATAAAATTGCGCGGTTCGCATGAGGAATATTATTTAGAAAATCTGCGTAAAATGCTTTTGGCTATGGCCACCGACATTCGTGTGGTGATTATCAAGCTAGCCGACCGCTTACATAATATGCGCACGCTAGAATTTAATCCGCCTGACAAACAAATCCGGATTGCTCGTGAGACGATGGAAGTTTTCGCGCCGATTGCTAATCGCCTTGGAATGGGCGAAATGAAATCCGAACTTCAAGATCTGGCTTTTAAATATCTTGATTCAGCAAACTATGAACTGGTAAAAAATCAAGAGGAAAAATATTACGAAGAAAAAGAAAAATACGTTTTGCAAGCGATTGCTGAGCTTGAAGCAGAAATGAAAAAAGCGGGAGTTACGATTCTTGAAACGAGCGGCCGCGCGAAAAGCGTTTACAGCCTTTTTTTGAAAATGAAAAAGCACGACATGGACATTAACCGCGTTTATGATTTAGCGGCTGTGCGCATTATCGTGCCGGAAATTGCTGATTGTTATGAAACCCTGGGGATCGTCCATAAAAAATATCGCCCCATGATTGGACGCATTAAAGATTACGTTTCCCTGCCAAAACCAAACGGCTACCAATCAATCCACACCACCGTTTTTGGTCCAGACGGACGAATTATCGAAGTTCAAATCAGAACCCAGAAAATGCATTCCGAAGCGGAATTCGGAATTGCTGCCCATTGGATTTATAGCGAAAGCAAAAAGAAAAAATGGAAAGATTATATTTTCAGAACCGCGAAAAAAAGCGAACCCGTCAAAGAAATTGAATGGGTTAAACAACTGCGGGAATGGCAAACGGAAATCGGTCGCGATGATGAAGAATTTATGAAGAGCCTTAATATTGATTTTTTTAAAAATCACATTTTTGCCTTTACGCCCATGGGAGACATTATCGAACTACCAGAAGAAGCCACGCCGATTGATTTTGCTTACGCTATTCACGGCGAAGTTGGCAACCACACTGTCGGCGCCAAGATTGATAATAAAATGGTCGCCCTTGACCAGCATATTAAAAATGGCGAAGTGATTGAAATCTTGACCTCCAAAGATCGCAAAGGCCCCAACCAAGACTGGCTGAAATTCGTCAAAACTTCCGCCGCCAAATCACATATTAAAAAGGAGTTAAAGAAAGACGGCCTAATTAAATAAAGCTAATCCGCACAAAGCTACAAATAAAAAGAAAAATACTTCACGAGATTATGTGAAGTATTTTTTATTGCTTGTTGCTTTTTGTCTATTGTATTTTGTGGAGATTTTTTCGACCAGTGCTTCCAGATCTTCCTGGGAGTAATATTCTATTAAGATTTTGCCACCGTCACCGGCTTTAGAAACTTTAACTTTAGTGCCAAGGAGGGTTATTAATTCTTCCTCCACGCGCTTAAGCTCAGGATCAATACTAGTTGAGCGATGATAGGATTTCACGGAAACTTCTTTCGTTTTATCTTCGGCTTGCCGGACCGTTAAATTGCTTTTTAAAATAAGTTCGTAAAGGGCGCGCTGCTTTTCGGGATTATCCAAAGACAAAATTGTTTTCGCGTGACCTTCGGTGATTTTGCCATCAATTAGACCCTTTTGCACTTCGATTGGTAAATTTAAAAGTCGCATTTTATTAGCTACTAAGCTTCGACTCTTCCCCATTTTGGTCGCGATTTCCTCTTGGCTCATTTGATGTTCATCCGCTAATTTCTGATAAGCGCGGCCTTCTTCAATTGGGTTTAAATCATGCCTTTGAATATTTTCAATAATTGCCAATTCTAATTTCTCAAGTTCATTGACGTCTTTCACAATTACAGGGACTTTCTTTAATCCCGCTAATTTCGCAGCTTGAAACCTACGTTCGCCTGCAATCAGTTCATATTGATTACCATTTTTACTAACCGTTAGCGGTTGGATAATCCCATGATTTCTAATGGATTGGGCTAGATTTTCTAATTTTTCCTCGTCGAAAAAATGCCTCGGCTGATGCGGATTAACGATGATGTGATTTATATCAGCCTCAATAATATATTTATCGCCCCGGATAGCTTCCTCGGTAGAGCTAGCCACTATTTTTTGCGAAAAATCAGCCGGGCTTTGGACTGGCTCTGGCGCAACTTGTTTATTAGGAATAAGCGATGACAGTCCCCTGCCAAGTCCGAATTGTTGACTCATATTTCACTTAATTTTTAATTTTAAATTTTTAATTTTAAATGAATGAAAAATGAACAAATTTTAAATAATTCATTAAAACATTTCAACATTTAAAATTGATTTAAAATTTCAAATTTCAAATTTAAAATTTATAAAATAGTTATATCTTGTTTCTCAATTCTACCTCATCCTTCTCAATAATCTCTCGCGCCAACGATTTATACGAGCGGGCGCCTTTAGAGAGTCCGTCGAAACTTAAAATTGATTTACCATAACTTGGCGCTTCGGCTAGGCGGACACTGCGCGGGATAACGCTATCAAAGACGTGTCCGGGGAAATGATTGCGCATTTCCTTGACCACTTGGCGGGCGAGCCGGTTACGTCGATCATACATCGTTAGGATTGCCCCCATAATCTTCAAATTAGGCTGCAAATGAGTTTGAACGAGCTCAATGGTCTGCAGGAGCTGGCTAAGGCCTTCTAGGGCGTAATATTCGGTCTGAACAGGAATCAGCACCTCATCACTAGCTACCAAGCCGTTAATTGTCAGCAAGCCCAAACTTGGTGGACTATCAATAATAATATAGTCATAGTCACCTCGAACTTGACGCAGGACGTCGTAAAGTTTAAACTCGCGATTATCTAAATGCACCATCTCAACTCCCGCCCCAGCCAAATCTTGTGAAGATGGCATCAAATCGTGTTTGGCGCTTTCAAGTCTCATAATAACATTGCGCGGATGAACGCCGCCAACTAGAGTATGATACAAACCTTGCTGAAGACTGCGGATATCAACCCCCAGCCCAGAGGAAGCGTTGCCTTGCGGGTCAAGATCAACCAAAAGCACCTTTTTGCCAAAATCAGCCAAATAGGTCGCCAAATTAATTGCCGTGGTGGTTTTCCCAACTCCGCCTTTTTGATTTATCAGTGAAATTATTTTAGCCAAAGTGATAGAACATGGAACACAAAACATGGAGCATGAAGCAAATGTTATGTGCTATGTGTTACGTGTTATGTATTGAATTATAGCACATTGACAAATGACTTTCAAATGGCTACTATAAGGGAGTTATAAAGCAGGCCCAAGTGGTGGAATTGGTATACACGCACGACTCAAAATCGTGTGGCGCAAGCCATAAGAGTTCGAGTCTCTTCTTGGGCACACCTATAAAAAAGCTAAAAAACCTCAACTATGAGGTTTTTTGTTTTGTCAAAACAAGAATTGAATTTTTTAGCAGTCGCTAAAAGTTTCAATTCTTGCTTTTTTACAAATTCAGTTCTTCCCAGTTTGCATTTCCAATTCAAGTATAGAAAAAAAGACCTCTAATCACCTTCTCGCATTTTTCTGAAAAAACTTTCGTAATCATCAGGAGAAATCATCCAAAAATAATATTCATTTTCTGTTTGCAGTTTGTTCAATTCCAAAATGTGCTTTTTGGCATATTCAATTTTTCCTTTTTTTAACTAGTAAAAAAAGCACCCTTGTGGATGCTCTTGTTTTGCATAACTGCTGAATCAGAGAATTTCAACCAAGTTTTTCGACACTCTTATTACACAGCAGAGATCTCATCTGAACAATCGCCGTTTCATTAAGTTTCAAAAGTCTTTCTGATTGAGACATTCCCATTCTAATGAGTTCAGCATTGATGCTTTCAAGATTTGCTAAGCAAACCAGCTGAGTCACATTTGCATAATCCCGCACATTTCCGATCTTATTTTTATTTTGCGATTTCCAACTTTTAGCAGTCATCCCGAAAAGTGCCATATTCAAAACATCAGCTTCGTTGGCATAGACAATTTCAGCATCTTGTTTGGATAATTTTTGAGGCAAAACAATACTTTCTTTAATAGCATCAGTGTGAATTTTGTAATTTATTTTCGTAAGCATTCTTTTTGCATCCCAGCCAAGCGTCAATTTTTCATTCTCCTCCACTTTCAAGCGTTGAAATTCTTTAATCAGATATAGTTTGAATTCGGGTGAAATCCAAGTGGCAAATTCAAAAGCAATATCCTTGTGAGCGAAAGTTCCCCCACCATAGCGACCAGCTTTCGAGGTGATGCCGATAGCTTTGGTTCTTTCTATCCATTTTTGAGGTGTAAGCACAAAAGCATTTGTGCCAGCTTCATTTTTAAAGGTATCGAATTCGACACGGTTAAAATTATCATTATGTAGCTGCTCCCAAATTCCAAGAAAATCAACTGTGTATCTTGTTTTCATCCAATTTTGAATTGCAAATCTTGGTTCATTGATATTTTTAAATCTTGCAATGTCAGTCAAGGAAATATAGTCATCTTCCTTGGCTGATAAGCTCACAGTAATCAACTGATTTTTAATTTTGATTTTTTTGTTTGTCATAATAAATAATTAAAAACGCTTATACTGTTATTATATCACTTTAATATTTCCATGCAAGAGTTTATCTGTGAAACAGTCCCTGCCTTTCCATGACAATCTAAGTGGCGTATTTTCAAAAAACCAAAAAATCACAGAAAAAATTCACTACCATATGAAGTAGTATAGTAGTGAAACAAATAAAACAGAGAATCCCAAGCTTTAAGTTTTTGCTCGTTACTATATGTAGTTGTGTGGTAACAAAAAGAAGACCGTCATTATCTCACGACCGCGAAATTATGACGGTTTTTTTATTTTTAAATAATCACAAAAAAATAATTATACCAAAACCAGACGACCGCATAGTTTCGGTATAATACCAAATTAACTTAATTAGTTGCAGCTTGCTATTTCAGAGCTTATCTCCGTCACAATATAAGACTGGTTTGATTAACTTGGTATAATCACAAAAAATCCAAACTCACACCGAACTAATTTTAAAGCACTGCTAGTTGCAAGGAAGTTCAACCTCCATTATGGAGGTTGAACTTCCAGTGTCTGTTGCCATAAATTAAATTGATTCCGCATTTTTATATCATTTTGACCATCAAAAAAGCACCCTTGTGGATTCCTTTAAAAAGCTATTTTCTATGTTTGCCAACATTCTTAGTCAATTTCCTATTTTCAGCGCTGATTTTTCTTTTAACTTTTTTCATGTCCTCTTCTGCTGGCAAATTCTCAGGAAAAATTCCTTGCTCTGTGAGAATATTTCGCACACTTTTGTTGTTTTTCATATGCTCTGAAGTAATAGGACTTTCTCCTTGTAAATGAGCATCTCGCTTTAAGGTAAAGTTTGTAATTTCATTGGCAAAATCCTTGGCTTTAATTGTGATTGCCGGCAAAAAATCAGCCAAGGCACGCCTATCTTTCACGCCTAACTTATTTTTCATTTCCTGTGTTGTGTTGCCACCAAAAAGTGCTTGGTCACCCTTGCTCCTAATTCGAGCAAAACCAGCGCCATCAACCCCTCTTTCATAAATAATGCCAGATAATTCTTTTTCTGAATTGGTCAATTTTTCTCTAAAAGTCAATCTCTCGATTTCAGAAATTCTTTTTTCAATAATTTCCTGTTTCCGCGTTTGGACAGCAAAATAGGCCATCGCAAAGGCAATTTCATCTTTGCGGGGGTCGCCATTTTGCGCAATCAGATAACAAGCATGCCGAGTGAGTGCAATATCATCAACTTCTCGCTTGGCACCCTTACCTGCGACTATCATCTTTCCGACGTCGGCAAATTGATCAGCCACAGCGATACCACTATTTTCACAAGCAACCTTAGCTTTCTCGATAACTTTTTGAAAATTTTTCCATTGATCGTATCCCAGCATAGTCTGCAAATCCCGAGCAAACCAAAATTCAAAACCATTTTCATTTTCTTGCGCATAGTCATTAAAATTTTTATGAAGTTTTCGCACGATTTCTTTTTTCATATCTTTTTTAAAACTTTAAAAATTATTTTTCCCTAGTGCTATTATATCACTTTAATATTTCCATGCAAGAGTTTATTGGAGATTTAGCATATTTCAAGAATTTTAATTTCCAAACTAAAAAACCTCATTGCTGAGGTTTTTTTAGCTTTTCCAAAAGCACTACGCTATTTCTTTTTTGTTTTTACAATAACTTTTCGACTTTTAATTAGCTGCCTGGTCGTTACGCCGGAAGCTAGTTTATTTTTTCTTTCCCTCCTCGCGTGACGCGCAAGGCGGAAAGCCCTTATGACTAGCGCAATCAAGAAAATAACTAATAGAATTACGAAAATAATTTTAATTAAGAAAGCTAGCCAAGCTCTGTTTCGATATGCTTGCTGATCTTGAAGGGACTTGCCAATGGTTAAATTATTTTTTGCAACGACTTCTTTTTTATTATCCACGAAAGTTACTTTAATATAAGCTTTATCCTGCGAAGTTTGTGGATAAAGGCAGGTAGGACTAACGGCAATTGTATCCGTACCAGCGCCACCAGCGGTAACTGTCTTATCAGCATTGTCAGCTTCTTGAGTTTCGGTGGTTACGCTTTTAACTTCCACCCCAGCGCCTTGAGTCATTGGCACCGGACAACCGAAATTATTTGAACTAATTTTCTGGGTTGATTCGCGTAAAAGTTGAGTCCCTACTGCTTTGAGTGCCTCAAAAGTCTTTTCAAATTTATCAGCCGGAACTTGCACAACCATCGTACCTCGCTTAAGACTACCAGCAGCGTAGTTAAGATTGGTTGAATATACAAGCCCACCGCCTTCGCCAGCAAGTTCGGTTACTCTTTTTCGGGCACCGTCTAGACCAACTACTCCAATAGAGAGCTCGCCATTTTCCGCCGCATCAGCTGGCACGATAAACTGATCTTGATCCCCGCATTTCAGCATAGCTGGAGCTGAAGAAAACGTAGACCCTAAATCAACCTCGCCAGGCGCAATGACCGTAGCAGTAGGAGCCTTAACCTTCGCTGGCTGATTATATCCAATCTCCCGTGCTACCTGATAGGAAGATTTAGCGATAGAAATCAACCCCACAAAAATTAGCACGTTCAGCAGTAGCAGCGACACGACGACTTTCTTTCGCTTAGTGTATTGCGCTCCCACATTTAAACCTACTTTTTTTTCGCCTCTGGCGAGATTTTCTTTTGTGTTCATTTTATTTTTTTTAAAAAGTTTTTTATCTACAAACATTATACCACTTTTTTTGGAAAAGGAAAAAGGCACCACTATGAAATAGTGATGCCTTTTAAAAAAGACGCCAGACAAACCTCTAATCAAACAGCACATATTGAAGCTTCGTTTGATTATGAATAAGCCTAACATAAACAAGTACAACTTCAATGTTGGGATACTTCTTGTGAATCATATCCCGCAATTTGTACATCTCACCTCTATGCATAATCTCCTCCGAAACAGCGTCTCCATCAAAACAAGCGACTCCGCCATAAGCTCCGCAGTCTGCATGATGCATGAGAATAATTTTTTTACAACCATCGGTATTGCAAGCAAGGTTGATAGCTTCCCAGGCAGATTGACTGTCCTCGAGAAATCTTTTTGAGGCACCCGGAAGACCAATGAGACCAAAGGTAGGAATTTTCAAAGAATTTCGCACAAATGATCTGTCTTGCTTGCGAGTGCGAAATTCAATGCATCTTATCAAGGCTGTATCGCAATTATACACACCCCTGAAACGGTATTCTGCTCTGAAAATAGTTTCTCTTTCTCCATTAGGGTGAACTTCACTCATGACCATATGCTGTTGGCCTTCTTTTAGCGTAACATACACAAGTGTAACCTCCATCCTGGGGTACTGATGCAAAATCAAATCCCTCGATTTAAGTAATCCGGCGATATGATATCCATCTTCCATCACTTGGTTGCTGTAACTAAAAGAGTTACCTTCTTCATGAGAATCGCTAGTTTGAAAAAGAATAATCTTTTTTATTTTGTGTTTTTTGTCAGCAATGTTTAATGTTTGAAATACGGTATGACTCTCACTTAAAAGTTTTTTTGAAAAAGATGGAATAGCAAAAGCATCAAAAGCCTTAATACCTAAGCAGTCTTCTACGCAATTTAGTATCTCCTTTGTGAATTTAAACGTTGGAGGCATTGCAACAATAGCATCGCACTCGGTAATGCCCTTGAAACCAAATGGCACAATGCTCATGACTTTTCCACTTAATTTTTGTAGTGGTTGAGAAACTGTTAACATTTTTATTTACTCCTTTTAATCTTTTTTTGAAAAAACTATTTATTTTTTAAGTAAACCAAGCTGCATATGCGTTCATATACAACTATAAACTTTACTCTCCCAAGCCATCTTTGTCAAGCTATTTTTTGCTGAATATCAAAAATTGATAAAATGTCTTTTTTGCCTATTTTAAGCCATTTTTAGACGCAAAAAGACCCGCTGGGCGGCGGGTTTGGAGGGTGGATAACTCTTGAGGACAGCTTGGTAGGAATTAGGAGTTAGGAATTAGTAAATAAAAAAACATCAATTTTTAATATTTTAATTGTTACTACAACCTACAAGCTAACTCCTACGACCTGACTAAAGGTCTGTTCCCGAATAACTTAGATTCAAAGATTTATTAATAAGGGGAAAATCTGGGACGATATTGCCGGGACCCATGATGCCAAAGAGGGCCCAGTTACAAAAGGATGGGTCGCGCGGAAAACAGCGCTCAATTACTCCGTTTTTAATTTCTAGGGCGCATAAAATTTCTCCCCGCCAAGCTTCAACCGCCCCGAGCGCAAAACCATTTTTAATTTCAAATGCAGTTTTAATTTCACCTGCAGGAATATTTTTAATTATTTTTTCAATTAGAGCCAGCGAAGCTTTCAGCTCATCAAGCCTAATTAAGTAGCGAGCATGGACGTCCCCTTTACTAGCCTTGGCAAGCTCCAGCGGATACTGCCCATAAGCTGCGTAAGGATGATCCCTGCGAACGTCGCGATCAAGCCCAGAGGCGCGAGCAGCGATTCCCAAGGCGCCGAAAGCCTTAGCGGCTTCAAGCGGAAGCACGCCCGTGGTTTGGAGACGCTCCAAAAATCCATCCGAGGCTAGCGCTTGAGCGACAATCCCCTGCATCTCACTACAAGCAAGCTTCGAGATTGAAAGAATTTTTTCAAGTCTTTCATTGGTAATATCAAGTGCAAAACCGCCTGGAACAATAGCGCCGCGCCAAAAACGATTACCGAAAATTACGTTCGAAAGTCGCATCAGCCTTTCCTTAATTCGAAAACCATTAGCTGCAATAAAAGAATAACCTGTACCCATCCCGCCAATATTAGCCAGGTCATGAATATGCATCGTAATTCTTTCCAGTTCGCAAATTAATGTGCGCAGATACTGGGCGCGAGCAGAAACCTGACAAGCTGAAATTTTTTCGACCGCCTGCACAAAAGCTAGCGCGTGCGAAGCTGCCATATCCCCAGAAAGTCTTTCAATAAAAGGTAGTCCCGCAGCAACCGTCTTATCTTCTAATAATTTTTCGACGCCTTTATGGGTAAAGAAAAGTTTTCCTTCTAGCGTTAAAATTCTTTCGCCAGCCACGTTAAAACGAAAATGTCCTGGTTCAATAATCCCAGCGTGAATCGGCCCAACTGGAATTTCAAAAATCCCTTCGCCTGCAACATGATGCATCGGATAAGCCACGTGAGCTTTTTCCAATTTTGTGCTTAATGCAAAATCTTTCCGCAGCGGAAAAGCTCCCTCGGGAATATTTTCGTGACTGACAAGCCGTCGCGGATCAGGATGGCCGACGGCCGTAATTCCAAACATATCTTGCAAATAACGCTCGTACCAATGAGCAGCCATAACGGTAGCCGTGATTGAAGGATATCGCGGATCATTTTCTGGAATGGACGCTGAAAGCTTAAGCCACTCGTGGGATGTATCATTGCCAAAAACAACCTGCACGCCATAAGTTTGATTTTCCCGGCGATTGTCAGTTCCAAAAAGCGTTGCCAAAGTCAGCCCATAATCATTGACTAATTTCGTTGCCACCTCGGCCAGGTCTTCCCTGCTGACAGTTGCTGAAATAGTATCCAGTTTTTGGTCGACAAATTTAACCTGCGGGAAATTCTTTATGATTTCTATTATATTCATACTTTTTTTATAAAAAATAAAATGGTATTTAACAAATTTCTAATTTTGAATTATGAATTTTGAATCAATTTTGAATTATCTAAAATTTCAAACATTCTGTCATTAGGCTTTTATTCGAAATTCAAAATTATAAATTTAAAATTATTGCTTTACGATATAAACCGTATCTTTCGCAATGCTATTGATAAATTGAAAGCCATTGTTTGAGGACAAAAAGAAAGTCAGACCAATAATTAAAACTAGCTGCGTTGCCATCACCCAATGCGTAATATTCCACCGCTCTTTTACTGGCACTTGCTCTTTTTCAGTAGCGGAAAAAAGCATCCCAACGGTTGTTTTCAGCATCGCATACGCAATGATACTTAGCGCCAGCAAAATAAATAGCGAGAGAATTGGATGCAAAGCAAAGGCAGTCGCGAAAAGTATATATTCACTCACAAATAAAGCCGAAGGTGGCAAAGCAATAATTGCTAAAATTCCCAGTAAAAATAAGGTTGCGGTATACGGCGCCCTTTTCATTAAACCTTTTATCTCGCTTGTTTGGGTAGTTTTATAATTAATTAAAATTTCGCCCGCCCCAAAAAACAACATTGATTTTGTCAGGGTGTGTCCAATCATATGAATCACGCTAGCTAGCATACCCAGCGGTGAAAGTCCCAAGGCAAAAGTAATCAAGCCCATATGCTCAACGCTCGAATAAGCGAGCATTCGTTTATAATTACTTTGTACCAACATCATCAAAGCTGGCAGTAAAATTGAAATAAAACCAAAAAATAAAAAGAGTTGACTTGTCCAGGCGCTACTGCCAAGTGCTAGGTCCGTAATAAATCTAAAGCGAATAATTCCATAGAGCGCAATGTTCAGCAAAATTCCAGAAAATAAACCGGAGATTGGTGACGGTGCGTTACTGTGCGCATCCGCCAACCAAATATGCATCGGCACCAAACCAAGTTTTGCCCCAAAACCCACGAACAAGAAAACAAAACCCCACTTTACAATTTCCGGAGAAATTAAATGGGCATTTTGGAAAAGGGCCGTCAAAGTAAAGATCTCTCCCCCACCAACTCCGCCGAGCGAAGAGCCATAACTAAAAAGTAAAATTCCCAATAAGCCCAAGCTGATTCCCGTTGAACAAATAATAATATATTTCCAAGCAGCTTCAGCTGAAGTTTTTTTACGATAAAGTCCCACTAAAAAGGTCGAGGAAAGCGTCGTGCCCTCCAGTGCCATCCAGAGCATTAAAGAATTATTAGCCAGCACGGTTAAAATCATACACAGCGCAAAAAGATGAAATAGTGTAAAATATAATTTTAAATCCGCTAAAGAAATTATCCGTTCCTTATATTCGTGGCCGATATAACGGAAGCTAACCAAGGAGGCTGCTAAATAAACAAAGGCTACTAGCGACGCCATCAAAGCCGAAAAGCCGTCCAAAAGCCAAACGGAACTATGCCAACTACTAGCGACATTAAAAAGCACGGGCAAGGCGATTGCGAAAACCGAAAGACTTCCCAATATGGATAGCAGTAAGGTACTGCGTAAAACTTCTTTTTCTTTTTTCAGAAAAATTGCGCAGGCACTAGCCCCTAAAATTAAAATGATTGTGATAATTGGAGTCATATGAATTAATTATTTTGCTAAAATTATTTTAAATTTATTTTCGAAATATCCTTTTTTATGCGGAATTAACTTAAACATCAAAGCTGGCTTACGAAGGAGCTAAGCTCCGATTCGGAGCTTAGCTCCGGGATAGCAAATTACAACTAATTAAGTTAAGTTGGTATAACTTATAAAAATTCGAATTTCCTTTACTCAGTCAAATTGCGCAACTCTTCCGTATCAGAGGAGCCATGAAATTCCCTAATTCGCAAACCTAAAACAGATAAAATAAAAGCGCTAGCCACGATAATCACAAAAACGCCCAGCTCAATTACCAGCGGCAAAGATTTTACCGTCACTAAGGTAAAGACCGTAACGCCATTTTCCAAAATCAGTAGACCCAAAATTTGAGATAAGATATTGCGATGAATAATCATCGTAGCTAGGCCGATACCAGTTAGAGCAATCGAAACGTAAAGCAAAGTATCCGACGAAACTACCCCAATAATCGGCGTATTTTTCATAATAAACAAAGTTACCCCCAAAATAGCCACGATTACAAAATAACTCGAAGTGGGCTTTAGAAAAGAGGGCGCACTAATTAAATCCTTATTTTTGCGTTGCGCATACCTAATTACAAATGGCACCATGATTACTTTAATTAAAACAGTAACCAGCGCAAAAATCCAAAGGTGCTGTTTTTCTTCTGGTGAAGATAGGAAAGATAAACTCAGGGCGATGCCCGCAATAGAGAGCGAAGAAAAAGCGTAATATCTAACCATCGCAAAACTACGCGCTCGACCGAATAAAAGCACGACGAAAAATACCGCCAGCGCTCCAAAGATAGCAGGATATTCAAGTTCAACATTAATAAAGGCCGAGAAAAGCGCAATCAGCATCCCCGCCAAGGCAGTAAAAAAAGCCACTGACATATATTCTTGCATGCGATAAAAACGCATTTTGACGATAGTCGATTCCAGTAAAGCCAATAAGCCCATCGTAATAACCACCTTTAAAACCCCAATTAAAATAGCCAAAATAATCGAGAAAAAACTAAGTCCACTCACCGCAAAAACGCTAGCCGGAAAAATAAAATTAGCCAGTAACATAGCAAACACCGTTAATTTAAGCGCGCTAGCATATTCCAGCATGGCCAAATAAGGTCCAGAGTATTCCAAAATCATCGCTTCATGCACCATCGTCAGCTCCAAATGCGTGGCAGGATTATCCACTGGATAACGAGCATTTTCCGCCAGGGTCACTAGCAGAAAAGCAAAGACTGAGAGCAGTAGATAAGGATGCGCAAAAATTAGTGATTGGCCAACCATCCCATCGATGGCAAAAGTACCACTCACAAAACTCATTGCCACAAAAATCATGATAACCGTTGGCTCAATTAAAGCAGCAATCGTCATCTCACGGCTAGAGCCCATCCCGCCAAAAGCGCTCCCCGTATCAAGTCCGCCCAAAACCAAAAAAATTGAACCCAACATCAACATCCCAGCCACAAATAAAAAGTCGCTCAGGCTAGCAAACTTGCCACCCGTAAAAAGCAATGGCAGCACAAACGCTAAAACTGCGCAACTAGCAAGGACTACGAAAGGAACTGCCCGAAAAATCCAAGAAGTGACATCTGAAATTACCATCTGTTTTTTAAAGAGCGTTGCAAAAGTGTAATACGGTAGTAAGGGCGATGCGCCGTGGCGACCTTGCAGGCGAGCTTTAAAAAATCTAACCAGCCCCATGGCTAGTGGCGCGATCGAAAGAACGAAAATAGCTTGCAGAAAGGTTGAAAATAATGGACCCATAAAAATTATAAAAAGATAATTAAAGCGCCAATTAAAGTTCCCAGGACAAAAAGGAGATAATATTGAATCCGGCCACCCTGAATAACTTTAATTTTTTCCGCAAAAAAATGCAGGGTAGCGACAATCGGTTGGTACAGCCGCTGCCTCCAAATTGAATCAAAAGACAAAGCAAAAGCATATTGTCTAATCCAAGCATTAGTTATTACTACTGGTTGCGATTCAAAACGCTTATGCCTTTTAATCAAAGGCGTAAAGAAAAAACGAATCGGCGCCGTAAAAGCCGTCGCACTATATTCCATTGTCTCATTAATCGGCTGTCCGCAATCCCAAGTTTGATATTTTCGCTCAGCATTAGCTTTGACAAAATAGCCATAAACTAAATACACAACGGCGGTTAAAATAACGGGAAAAACAAAAACCACCACCGAAGAAAGTTGGCTCGTAACCACCAGGCTCTCCCCGACAACTTTGCCTGTCAGGAGCTGAGCGTTAACATTAAGAAAGTTTACAAGCGCCCTTGCAAAAAATCCTAAAAACAAAACCCCGAGCGCCAAAATTAAAATTGGGAAAGTCAGCAGCCAATCTGCTTTTTCACTAAGCTTTTCAAGCTTTTTCTGACGAGGCAGACCCAACATCGAAATGCCAAAAGTTTTTATCATCGCAAAAACTGCCAAGCCACTAACCAAGCCGCTGATTGAAAGTACGATAATCAGGACGATAGCAACTTCGGTTTTAAGCTCCGAGCTATGCAGAAAAGCCACAATGTTTTGAATAAAGCCCCACTCTCCGTAAAAAGTCCCAAAGGGCGGAAGTGGTAAAGAGCCGATGATTGCTAGCAGAAAAGCAAAGGAAAAAAATGGCGCGACCTTAGCCAAGCCGCCCATAAACTCTAAATTTCCGGAGTGGAAACGATTAAGGATGACCCCACTACTTAAGAAAAGAGCCGTTTTAAAGAAAGCATGACTAGCCACATGAATAATTGCAAAAACTAAAATAATATTAGCAATCGCAATTATGCCAAGTTCGCTACTTTGAGCTAACAAATAAAGCGCTGCGCCCAACATCGTAAAAATAATTCCTAGATTTTCAATACTGCTAAAAGCAAAGGTGCGCTTTAGATCTCTTTCGATGACCGCGTGAATAACGCCCACCACTGCAGACAAAAGACCCAAGATAATCACAACTAAACCTGCCCAGCTCGGCAAACCCGTCAGCGCAAACGCCACGCGGATGAAACCATACACTGCCACTTTAAGCATCAGGCCTGACATTAGCGCTGAAACATTGCTTGGCGCCTGAGGGTGAGCTTCTGGTAGCCAAACGTGGAAAGGTACTAGCCCCGCTTTACTCCCAAAACCAAATAAAAATAATAGAAAAGCTAAAGCCAATGACGCTTCCGATAGACCTTGCGAAACGATTCCAATATCAGCTAAATTGAAAAGTAAGGAGCCATTACCTAAAATTAGAAAACCGCCTAAAATCGCCGAAGCGCCCAAATGAGTCATCACAAAATAAAGGAAAGCCGCTTTCAGCGATTTCTCCTGCCTATCCGCGAAAACTAAAAAGAAAGAAGCAATCGACATCACTTCCCAAAAAGCCAAGAATGAAAAAGTATTATTAGCCAGCAGGACGCCTTGCATCCCAAAAACAAAAACCACAATCAGAAATTGAGTTAGCGTTGGACTATAAGTTTCACTGTAAAGTTCTAAGTAGCGCAAACTATAAACCCCAACCAAGCCAGCCACTAAACTGATAAGAGTAAAGAAAATAGCCGAAAGTAAATTTAGCACTGGCGAAAATTGAAAAAACCAAACGACTTTTAGTAGGATTATTTCTTCCGTTGGAAAATTAAATAAATAAAGCGCGCCAGCTAAAAAACCGATCAGATTTGAAAGCACAAAAAGTTGGACCGACTTTTTCCACTGCCCTCCAAACAAAGCAAACCCGGCTGAAAAAATCAGTCCCAGAAAATAGGCAAACAGACCATACGCTATATAATTTATCGTCATAAGCTTTAATTAGTTTTTTGCTGTTTAAGGGCCTGCAGAACTCCGCGCAAAATTTCCGTCGGGGTCGGCGGATCACCAGGGATTCTAATATCCACAGGAATTACCTTATCTACACCCCCAACTACGGCGTAAGAATCCTTCCAAATTCCACCATCGCAAGCGCCGTCGCCAATAGCCACCACCAGGCATGGCTGAGGCGCAGCCTCATAAGTCGTGCGCACCGCTGTTTCCAGGTTACGCGTTATTGGCCCAGTGACAAAAAGCAGATCCGCATGGCGCGGAGAGGCCACAAAAGAAAGCCCAAAGCGGTCGATATCATAATAAGCGTTATTTAAGGCCGTCAGCTCGATTTCTTCGGCATTAGAAGAGCCCCCATCAACTGCCCGAATGCGAAGCGAACGCCCACCATAAAGGTTTTTTACCACCTCGGCCACTTGGCGTCCAACTTCCTCAAAAACCGCGTCTTGAGGAAAATCCATTATTTTCTTTTCACTTTCAGTCACCCGCGGCCCAAAAAACAAGATTTTTAACAATTGGAGAGATTTCATAAAAGGTAGTTAAAACTTGATATTTATACGTCTTAGCTTGTAATGTTATCTATTCTGCTTGATATTTTCAATTTTGGCAAGAGCTTGCCCAAAAATCCTAATGTCAAATTTCTAATATCTAATAAAATCCCAAATCTCAAACTCAAAGTTTGAAAATTTGGATTTAAGTCATTTATTAGTCATTAGGATTTAGTCATTAGACATTAAAAACTAAATCTGAATCACTACTCCATATTAAAAATCCAGCAACATTAAAATTAGTCTATCTTAAGATTATGTCTGCTATGATGTTTCCTCGCGACCCGCACGCGGGCGATTTCTTTTTCGATGGCGGCAGCCACGCGCGCATACTCCTGTTCACCGAGAGAAACTTTTTCATGTTTAAGTTGCTCAGCTCTTTTTACAGCCTGCTCAGCGCGCGCCAAATCAATTTCGCCAGCCACTTCAGCCGTATCAGCCAAGACCACCAAGCTGTTATCATTAAATTCTAAAAAGCCACCTGAGGTTGCCAACAGCGTTTCCACACCTCCAACCTTAATCATAATCTCGCCAGGTTTGAGCGATGCAATATAGCTCCGATGCCCAGGCAGAATAGTCACTTGCCCATCCGAAACCGGCAAAGTCACCTGATCGATTTCCTGTTCGAACAAGTTTTTTTCGGGAGTAACGATTTTAAATTTTATTCGTAAGCTCATAAAATTAATTTTCAATTTTCAATTCACAATTTTCATTGAATTTTCAATTTTCTTCGCCATCCGGCGAATTGGAAATTAATTCATTGAGATTTTATTGGAAATTGATCATTGGTAATTGTAAATTACGAAATTAAAAATTTTTACTTTTTAATTTCGTCAATGCTTCCTTTCATATAAAAGTCTTGCTCCGCCACTTCATCCAACTGTCCATCGAGAATCATTTTAAAGCCTCTGATTGTGTCAGAAAGTTTTACATATTTCCCAGGGGCGCCGGTAAATTGTTCAGCAACGAAAAATGGTTGGGAAAGATATTTCTGAATTTTGCGGGCGCGCGCGACGGTAACTTTATCTTCGTCAGAAAGTTCTTCCATCCCCAAAATCGCGATAATATCTTGTAAATCTTTGTATTTTTGTAAAACTCTCTGGACTCCGCGAGCCACGTTGTAATGCTCATCGCCGACAATATTCGGATCAAGAATGGTAGAGCTTGAATCCAAGGGATCAACCGCTGGATAAATTCCAAGTTCAGAAAGTCCGCGCGAAAGCACGACCGTTGAATCGAGATGTCCGAAAGTCGTCGCTGGCGCTGGATCAGTTAGGTCATCGGCCGGCACATAAACGGCTTGCACGGAAGTAATTGAACCATTTTTAGTTGAAGTAATTCGTTCCTGAAGTTTTCCCATTTCTTCCGCTAAGGTTGGTTGGTAACCTACCGCTGAGGGAATGCGTCCCAACAGCGCTGACACTTCCGAGCCGGCCTGCGTGAAACGAAAAATGTTATCTACGAAAAGTAGCACATCTTTATTTTCCTTATCTCGAAAATATTCTGCCATCGTCAAAGCTGAAAGCGCCACCCGTTGACGAGCTCCTGGCGGTTCGTTCATTTGCCCGAACACTAAAGTTGTTTTATCCAACACGCCTGATTCTCTCATTTCATGAAAAAGGTCATTGCCTTCGCGCGTGCGTTCCCCCACGCCCGCAAACACCGAAAAGCCACCGTGCTCTTGCGCAATGTTGCGAATCAGTTCTTGAATCACCACCGTCTTGCCTACGCCAGCGCCACCAAAAAGTCCAACTTTTCCACCTTTCACGAAAGGACAAATCAAGTCGATAACTTTAATCCCGGTTTCGAAAATTTCCGCTTCGGTTGACTGCTCCGAAAATTTCGGCGCCTCGCGGTGAATTGGATCTTTCTTTGGATTTACTAAATTCGGCTTGCCATCAATCGCCTCGCCCAAAAGATTAAACATGCGTCCCAAGGTTTCTTGTCCCACCGGAACTTGAATTGGCGCGCCCGTGTCGACAACTTCCATCCCGCGACGCAGTCCATCCGTTGCGCCCATTGCCACCGCTCGCACTTTTCCAGAGCCCGTGTGTTGATGAGCCTCCAAAACCAACTTCTTAGGGACTGAGTCCCCAATTGGGGACTTAGTCCCTTGCTCGGTTTCCTGATCGAAATCAAGATTTATTTCCAGCGCGTTATAAATTTCCGGCAACTTGCCCTCAAATTGCACGTCGACAACCGGGCCGATGATTTGGATTATTTTTCCGATGTTTTTACTCATAATGTTTTATTAAGTTTTAATTAAAATTTTAGTTAAAAAATATTATTTACGCAAAGATACAAACACCAAGAAACAAACATCAAACAAAATTCAAATTCCAATATCCAAAAATCCAAAAGGTTTGAATGTTTGAGTTTTGATTATTGAGTTTTGTTTGGTTATTGTATCTTGTATCTTGGTTATTTCAAAACTACTCTTGTATCTTGTGTCTTGGTTATTTTCCTCAAGATTCTTCCTCTGTCCGTGGCTTTCTCAAGCCATAAACAGAGCAAGAATTTCGAGCGGCCGTGGCACGTTGTCGTAGTTAGCTTTGCATGCTTGACAATACCGTGTTTTAGGTGTATAATTTAAAGTTGGTAAAAATCAACAAATTTTCTAATAGTCCCTAAACAAGGAGTTACCCATGAAAGAGTTTAAAGTTCTTGCCCTATTGTCCATAACAGCGGCAATTTTTGCGGCGCTATCTGGAATTTCAATCTATTACGCAACCATGAACCCAGGGATAGTAATTTATATCCTGGCAGCACTCATGGTTGGAATCGCGACAGAGTATGCTGTTGCGAGCGCATTCTATATAGTCAATCTGCTTCTTGATTTAGAATGAGCAACTCTCAGCAATCGCCTTTCATGATATTCATGATGGGCGATTTTTTTATTCACCTATCTTGGTGCCTTTTCGACAACTGAATTTCAAAGGTGCTATCAATCTTTAACTTTTTCAAATTAAAGATTGAACAAGATCTTCGACTCCCTACGAAATTACAAAAATTTTACCTGCCTACCGGACAGGCAGGCAAAAGTACAAAAGTACAAAAAGTTTCACTGCATTCCTTTTGTATTTTTGTAATTTTGTACTTGATTCGTACTTTCGTAGGTTCCTCTATTCCAGGGCCGCCCTCCCTGCTGAAATCTCCGCAATTTCCTGGGTAATCTTGCCTTGCCTGATCTGATTATACGCTAGGGTCAAATCTTCAGCCATCTCGCCGGCAGCGTCGGTAGCACTTTTCATGGCGACCATGCGGGCGCTGTGTTCGGAGGCGCTAGCTTCAAGAACGGCATGGAAAAGCTGCATCTCAATCAAACGCGGGAAAATAAATTCCAAAACTTCCTGGGGACTTGGCTCAACCTTATACTCAACCTTTGGCCCAACGAGTCCATATTGCTTTGCTACCACATCCATCTCGGCAATTTGTTTTTCGATGTCGATTTTCGAAATTGGTAGAATTTGGCGAATGCGAGTTTGTTGGGTTACAGCGCTAACGTAGTCCGTATAAACAATAACCACTTTATCATATTTTTTCGCTAAATACGCTTCCATTACAATTTTCGAAAGCGGTTTAATGTCACCCGCGACTGCAAAACTGGCGCCATCGGAAAAAGCGGCGATAATATTTTTTCCAGTTTTTCTCACCATCGCTTCACCTTTTTTTCCAATCGTAATGAAATCAACAACTAGGTCTTGGTCAGCCAAGGCTGATTGAATTTTTTTATTTCCGATTCGATTAATTCTCAATTTCGCTGGATTAGCAATCTCTTCTTTAATTTTCTTAGCAATTTGGGTATTAAAAGATCCGCAAAGTCCGCGATTAGAAGTTACGACAATCATCAGCACATTTTCCACGGGCCGAATCTCCAAAAAACCAAAGCCGGAAAATTCTTCAAAAGCCTTAGACAAATTTGTCAGCACACTCCAAGCTGCATGCGCATAAGGCCGGATTGCCAGTACGCTCGCTATCGCCCGGCGCATTTTCGCAGCCGAAACCATCTCCATCGCTTTGGTGATTTTTTTGGTAGAACTGATTGATTTTATTCGACGACGAATGTCTTTGCTGTTAGCCATATTCTTACGATAACTAAATTTTAAAAAAATTTCTAAAGATACAAACACCAAGATACAAATCACAAACAAGTTACAATAATCAAAACTCAAACATTCAAATCTTTTTGTATTTTTGGATATTGGAATTTGAAACTTGCTTGGTTATTGTTTCTTGTATCTTGGTTATTTTAAAGATTATTTAGCATAGATTTCTTTATAATCACGAATCGCTTTCTCCAATGCTACCACCACTTCTTCGGTCAACTCTTTCTTCTCGGCAATCAGCGTGATCACTTCCTTGGCGGATGAATCGAGATATTTGTGAAAATCTTTTTCCCAGTTGCGAATTTCTGCAACTTCTACGTCATCCATAAAACCGTTGGTCAGCGCATATAAAATCGCCACTTGGTGCTCAACTGCCATTGGTTCGTATTGACCTTGCTTTAAAACCTCTACTGATCTTCGCCCGCGTTCGATTTGAGCGCGAGTTTTTTCATCCAGGTCAGAGCCGAATTGGGAGAACGCTTCCAGCTCACGGAACTGTGCTAATTCCAAACGCATTTTTCCAGCTACTTTTTTCATCGCTTTAATTTGCGCTGAGCCTCCAACGCGAGAAACGGAAAGTCCCACGTTTACGGCCGGACGGATTCCCTTGTAGAATAAATCTGATTCCAAAAAGATTTGGCCGTCGGTAATCGAAATTACATTGGTTGGAATATAAGCGGAAACGTCGCCAGCTTGAGTTTCAATAATTGGCAGGGCCGTCATTGAACCGCCACCAAAATCTTCATTGAGCTTAGCACTGCGCTCTAAGAGTCGCGAATGCAAATAAAAAACATCGCCCGGATAAGCTTCGCGTCCTGGCGGCCTTTTTAAAATCAAAGAAACTTGACGATAAGCCCAAGCATGCCGAGAAAGATCATCAAAAACTACGAGGACATCTTCGCCTTTGTCCATAAAATATTCGCCTAGCGCGCAACCTGAATAGGGCGCAATAAACGAAAGGGCGGCGCTATCCGAAGCTCCAGCTACAATCACGGTCGTATATTCCATCGCGCCTTTCTTTTCCAATTCGCCCACGATGCGCGCAATCTTACTTTCCTTTTGACCAATCGCTACGTAAATACATTTCATATGCTGACCTTTCTGATTGATAATAGTATCTACCGCAATCGCAGTCTTACCTGTTTGACGGTCACCAATAATCAGTTCGCGTTGTCCGCGACCAATTGGAATCATCGCGTCGATCGCTTTGATGCCAGTTTGCACTGGTTGATGCACGCCTTTACGCGTAATCACGCCTGGGGCAATCTTCTCCACCGGATAAAATTTTTCCGCCACAATATCGCCCTTGCCATCCACTGCAACTCCCAAGGGATCAATCACGCGTCCAATCATTTTGTCCGAAACTGGAATCGAAAGGACTTTGCCAGTGGCTTTCACTTCGTCGCCTTCCTTGATGCCCGTGTAATCGCCAAGCACCATCACCCCAGCCTGATCCTCCTCCAAATTCAAAGCCACTCCAAAAACAATATTGTCCGTATTGGTCTGCGTCTTGTCCGCATTAGTCCGCGTAATGAATTGTACCATTTCGCTGGCCATCAAATCAGAAAGTCCGGAAATTCTGGCAATTCCATCTCCCACCTCAATCACCTTGCCAACTTTTTCCGTTGACACTTCATTCTTGAAGCCTTCAATTTGTTTTTTCAATTGCTCGACGATAAAGTCTTTGTTGCTCATATATTTCAAATTTAATATAAATTTTGAATTTTCAATTTTGAATTTTGAATGAATTTTTAATGATTCAATTTTTTAATTTTGAAACATTATTTCATTCGGATTTTATTCGAAATTCGAAATTCAGAATTCGAAATTATTAACTTATCAAAACCTGCTTTAATTTATTTAATTTTTTTTCAATACTCGCATCCATAACTTCGTCGCCGACTCTGATTATAATTCCGCCTTTGATATTTTCATCCATCACAATTTTCAGCTCAACCTTTTTGGCGCCATATTTTCTTTGCACAAACTCTTCGATTTCTTTCAAAATATCCTGTGACACATCTCTGCGAACGCAGACTTGGGTCACAACTATTCCATTTTTACTATTATACAAATCAGCAAATTTTTCCATAATCTTGTCGGCGTTTTTCAGCTGACCATCACCCTTGAGTTGCTCGGCAAATTTTTGAGTCACAGTTAAAATTTCCTGCTGCGATTTTCCGTCGGTCAGGTCTAGTAAGGCTTGGGAATATTGTGAGATGGATATTTTCATTATTTTACAGTTTTTAATTTTGAATTTCCAATTTTGAATTTTGAAT
>CAIPMZ010000136.1 GCA_903866285.1 uncultured bacterium | reverse complement strand
TAGCTTCTTTATTCATGGCTTGTTTTGGGGTTAAAAGTTAACCCCGTACTTTACCATGAATTTGGGTGTCATTTTAGATGATGTATCAGGAAGGCTCTCGGTGTCATTTTAGATGATTTGACGCGGCCTATTGACAAATATTTTGTTTGATGTAGAATAAAAAGTCGTCAGGATTTTCGATGACAAAAAGGAGTCCTTTCAAAAAACATTTCGCCAATCCATGGGGGTTGGTGATCATTTATTAAAAAATGAACAAAAGTCAGTCGATTGGGTTTGGGTTAGTTGCTATCGCAGCTATTTTTGGTTCTTCGTCAGCCTTAGCTGCCGAGAACTCACCGAAGGTAGAAGTATCCACGCAGGCATACAGCCAGTATGTCAACGCCGTGGGTGCTAGATTTAGTGAGGATTCTTACATTCTGGGAAGCGCCGGAGTTAGTTACCGGGGTTTTTCTTTGAAAGCCGCAAAGTTGTTACCACTTGCTGGTGGCGACGGACTGGCTTACAAAGACGACTTCAGAAATGAAGCCGACTACACAGCTGGGTATGCTAAGAACCTGACTGAAAAGGTTTCGCTTGCTGTCGACGTCGTGCATCGCGACTTCATTCGTAAATTGGCCGCAACTGAATGGTCGGCCGAAATCGGGTATGAAGTTGTACCTGGAGTAACTCCGTTCGTGAGGGGTACGTACGTCGTCCTTAATAAGAATGGTAAAGATGCCGCCTGGTATTTTGCAGGTGCTCATGTGAAGCAAGTCGCGGGTAAAGTCAATCTCAATGGCACGGCCGAAGTTTTTTATGACGCTGGTGCTTATGGGATGAAGTCGACCTATGGCTATTCGTTGGCGTTTGAGCCAGCAGTGAAGCTTGCTGAGAACCTAGCGGTTAATGCTTCATTCCGCTTGGTTGGACCGTTCGGTGAGGCTGTCGATCGTGAAACTGAAGTTGTCTATGGTGTAGGTCTTACAGGCACTTTCTGATAGACTCGGGGCTAGCGGTGTATCACACTAAATTCTCGTTGGACGTCCTGAACAATCTATAGCAATCCAGCTATTAGAAAGTTCAGGCGTCCTTTTTTAACATCTAAAACCAAAAGGAGGGAATTGTGAAAACGCTTACGCTTAATTTCCTCTCGAAGCTTAAGGCTTTAGGGGGTTGGGGAAGCTGGCTTTTAGTAAGTTGGGCGTTTGTAAATTTCTTGTACCCAATTTTTATTCAAAACGCGGGCGCGCTGGTGGGTACAGCTTTTGCAACCTTGCTTTCGACGGCAGTTTGCTGGACGCTATTGGGAAAAATAATTTCCAAGGGAGCAGACTGGCTTAAGTTAGAAGTCGTCAGTAATCAAACGCAAAAAATACTTGCTTGGGTTTTGGGACGTGGGGGAGAAGAACTACTCATCCAGAAATTTATTTTTTGTTTTCTGGGGCCCGCTATCATTTTTCTTACGGTCAGTTTCTTTTTTGATCCGATGATTGCGACGCTTTTTTTCCGGAAAGGGGATGTAAAACAACCGCTTAGTAAAAATGATAAACTTATTTTTGCTTGGAGCGCATTGCTCTGTAATATTACTTGGCTAGTTCGCAGTTTTGGAACTATCCAAGTGTATGAATATTTGTCTCGCTGAAGAGTTTACCAGTTAATTTTTACTGGTAAACTCTTTTTTTGGTGCTTTTCTTGAACTGATATTGCTATTTTTTCTCAGAATGGCCGATGGTTAAACAAGGTTAATTGTGACACTGTTTGACATACGTAGCTTGTTTGTTATAGACTTCTTTGAAGTCTAGTTTTTTGAAAATTTGGTGGCAATTATTCCAATAACGATAAAATATGAGGAATGAAAAATATGAAGCACGATAGAATTGATGACAAATTTTATTGCCCAAAATGCAAAATCTCTTTTTCTACTATGAATGAAAATGGTAAGGCCAAATGCCCCATTTGCAAACACACGAGAGAGGACAATTTTAATCAACTCTCGGCGAATGCTTTTAAATGTTTGACCTGCAAGGCTGTTTTTACTAAAAATCCTGAACAAGAAATAACTTGTCAAAACTGTTCAATAAAAATGAAAAAGGAGATGCAATAATGGATAAAAAAATAGTACTTTCTGGAATAAGGGCAACTGGAAAATTGCATCTTGGTAATTATCTTGGTGCGATGAAGTATTTCGTGCAGTTATCTGAAGATAAACATAAACAGTGTTTTTTCTTTATTGCTAATTTGCACACATTGACGACTAGAATGGACCCACGTGATATCGTGCGTGATCTTAAGGAGATTGTCTTAACTTACATTTCAATTGGGATTAATCCTGAGTCATCAGTTATTTTTGCTCAATCAAGTGTGCCAGAAACAAGTGAATTGAATTGGTTATTGGCCTGTTTGACTTCAGTAGCTGAGTTGGAAAAGATGCCTCACTTTAAGGAAAAGAAAGATATGAAGGAGGTCCTGCATGAAACTGTGAATGTTGGTCTTCTGACTTATCCAGTTCTTATGGCTGCAGATATTCTTGGGCCTCTTGCAAATATGGTGCCTGTTGGTGAGGATCAGCATCCGCATGTTGAACTTACTAGGGATATCGCTAGAAGATTTAATATTTTGTATGGTGACACATTTCCCGTGCCTGAATTGCTCGAAGGAGAGGCAATTCGTGTTCCTGGGCTTGATGGCAAAGGGAAAATGGGTAAAAGTAATCAGAATACCATTGACCTCATGGACTCGCCAGGAGAAGTGTTGAAAAAAATCAGCAGAGCCGTTACGGATACTGCGCGGGTCAGAAGAAGTGATACAGGGAACCCATTTAATTGTAGCCTTTACGCTCTTCATCAATTATTGAGTGCTGATGCGGAGCTAAAAGATGTTCATGCTGGTTGCGCGAGTGCTAAGATGGGGTGTGTTGACTGCAAGAAAATTCTTGTTAAAAACATTAACCAACTTCTTGCGCCTATTCAAGCAAAAAGATTCGAACTCAACGAAAAAGGATCAAAATATGCAATAGAAATTTTGCATGAGGGTGGGAAAAGAGCAAGAAAAAGAATTGCTGTCACAGTTGAAAATGTGAAGGAAAAAATGGGAGTTCCTTTGTATTAATTTTTTTTAACGAAAAAAATAAAAAGCCTCATTCTATGTACCTAATTGTAGGTATCAAATATAGAATGAGGCTTTTATCATCTTCGGCTATCATTTTTTCTCTCCAGTCACAATTATGTAGGTGCCGCAGTTTGATGCTGAACGTGAAAGTTCAAAGTCTATTATTTTAATAGCGCTTTGAGCGTTCTCGTTTTGATGAATGACTCCATTGCGGTCCTCGTTTTCCATGAGAATGCCTGGCAACAGCGAACTGAGGGTTGGAAAAGTTAAAATGTTATCTATCT
>CAIPMZ010000135.1 GCA_903866285.1 uncultured bacterium | reverse complement strand
AGCAAAAAAAGCAGCTAAAAAAGTTGTTAAGAAAGCAGTTAAAAAAGTTGCAAAGAAATCTGTAAAAAAAGCAGTTAAAACTGTAAAAAAGCAGTTAAAAAAGCAACTAAGAAAGTTGTAAAAAAAGCAGCTAAAAAAGTTTCAAAGAAAAAATAAGTAAGTATTTTTGATACTTTCGTTGTTTCTTCAAACTTCATCGTAAGTTGGAATTTATCAACAAACTAAAACCCGCCAATCCGGCGGGTTTTAGTTTTGGGAAAATTAGTCCCACATTTTTTTGATTATCTCTTGTCATCTTGAGCGTAGCTTCTCTGCCCTAAGCAGGGAAGCGAAGTCGAAAGATCTGGGCTCAGATTCCTCGACTTCGTGGATTCTCCCTTTTGGTCGAAGCCACTACGCTCGGAATGACACAATGTATGTTCGTCATTACTATATCCCTTCTGTATTTCTAGCATATCTCAATTCCACACACTCTCCACTTCCCAGCTAAATCTTTTTTAAATTCGATTTTTGCTTTTGGAAAAATATTTTTGATAACTGGCGTAATTAATTTTTTTTGTTCTGGGCTGATTTCGAGAAAACACAAAACATGGAACATAGAACACAGAACAAGACTCTTTTTAACTTGTTCGAGCAGCTTGCGATAGTGGGCAAGTCCTTGCTCTGGGCTGAACAGGGCGGTCTTAGGCTCAAATTTTTTGACGTCGACTGGTGCGCTTTGGTAAATTTCTTTCGATAAATATGGAAGGTTAGCGATAATGCTCATGGAACATGGAGTATGGAACATGGAACATGAATTAGAAAGTAGTGGCGCCAGGAGGTCTCCGTGGAGGAATTTTATTTTTTTCTCAACGCCGTTGAGTTTCGCATTTTTTTTAGCAATTTTAAGCGCTTCTTTACTAATATCCGTCGCATAATATTGGGTAGTTTTTTTTTGCTCCATGCTCCATGCTCCATGTTCCATTGAATTTGCGATAGCTGTGATGATGCATCCACTGCCTGTCCCCACATCGATGATGTAAGTATTTTTTGTTCCATGGTCCATGCTCCATGTTTCATTAAGAGCTTGCTCGACCAGCATTTCCGTTTCCGGCCTTGGCACAAGTGTGCTCGCATTGACGATAAAATCCAAACCGTAAAATTCTTTATGCCCTGTGATGTACGCAATAGGCTCACCTTTTATCCTTCGGGAAATTTTCAATTTTAAATTTTCAATTTTAAATTTTGGTATTTCATAATCGTCATGAATTAAAACAAACTCCCTTGTTTTACTAAGAGAGTGAGCTAGGATAAGTTCAAGATCGAGTCGATCGAGTTTGCCCGCATATTTTTTTTGAATGTCGGCAATAGAAGACATTGTGAATTTTCAATTTTCAATTTACAATTTTCATTTAATTTTCAATTAAGTAATTTCTTAAACATTGAAAATTAAAACATTGATAATTTATTGTAAATTGATTATTGGTTATTGAATTTTTTTTGACTAGTTTAAATAAATGAAAATCTTTTTGATTGTCATTAGATATTAGTCATTAGGCATTAGACATTTTGAGCTTAGTGTCTTCTTCTTGGAGTGCAGTGATGATGGATTCTATGTCTCCAGCTAAAATCCCTTCGATATTGCTCCAAGATTGTTTAATGCGGTGATCGGTAATGCGGTCTTGGGGATAATTATAAGTTCGGATTTTTTCACTGCGATCGCCAGTGCCGATTTGGCTTTTGCGCGCAGCCCCAAGTTCTTTGGCGATTTTTTCTTCTTGGGCTTGGAGCAGGCGTGAGCGCAAAACCTTCATCGCTTTGTCTTTATTTTTGAGCTGCGATTTTTCATCTTGGCAGGAAACCACGACGCCGGTTGGGATATGAGTAATGCGCACGGCGCTCTTGGTGGTGTTGACGGATTGTCCGCCGGGACCAGATGAACAAAAAGTATCGATGCGTAGGTCGTTGTCGCTAATAACTAAATCAACTTCTTCAGCCTCAGCCAAAACGGCGACAGTGGCAGTCGAAGTATGAATGCGTCCTTGTTTTTCGGTTTCGGGAATGCGTTGGACGCGGTGGACGCCAGATTCAAATTTCATTTTCGCAAAAACTGGGTTAGTTCCACTGCCATTAATTTCAAAAACGACTTCTTTAAAACCCCCGACTTCAGTTTGGTTTGAATTTAAAACGGCAACTGACCAACGATTTTTTTCGGCAAACTTAGAATACATCCGAAAAAGACTGGCCGCAAAAAGACTGGATTCGTCGCCACCGGCGCCTCCGCGAATTTCTACGATGACATTCTTAGTATCATTGGGATCTTTGGGAATTAGCATCATTTCAATTTCTTTTTCAATTTCCGCTTTGCGCCCAGCTACCTCGATATTTTCTTCCATCGCCATTTGCTTCATCTCGGGGTCCTCATCGACTGCGTTAATCATCCCAGCATTTTCTTGCATGGTGCGATTTATTTTTTCCAGCTCGTCGATTTTACCCACCATTTCTGAAAGCTCAGATTGTCTTTTTCCAAGGGAGGCCATTTTTTTAGGATCATTCAAAATCTCCGGAGCGCTCAGCTCGGATGTAATATCCTCGTATTCTTTTTTAATGGCGGTTAATTTTTCATTCATAGTTGTTTAATGTTAGCCTATTTATGGCTGGCTGTAAAGGCTACATGTTCAATAAAAAGCATGTTATAATTTAACCACGAACTAAAAAACTAAAAAGTAACATTACATGAAAAAAGAAAAAATCTTTAACACAATAACTCAATTTGCAATTCCGATTTTAACTTTGAGTTCGCAAGTCGTTCTTTCCCTGAAATATCCTCAGTGGGCTCTTTGGTTAAATTTGTTTGCCCAGCCCTTTTGGCTCTATTCTACCTGGAAGTCATACAAGCAGGTCGGACAAATTGGGATGTTTATCAACACCGTAGCTTTTACTGTTATAACTATTATTGGGTTGGTCAATTATTGGGTATTTTAACCGCGTATTCTAAGGATATAAAAAAGAAACTCACTCGAGTTTCTTTTTTTGAAGATATTTACTGAAGAAAACTTATTTCTTCTCAACTTTCTTTTCAATTTTTTCCTTAGCAACCTTAGCTGGTTTGGCTTTGGCGGCATCCTTTTTAACAGCGGATTTTTCGGCTAGTTTCTTGAAGCGGTCAACGCGT
>CAIPMZ010000134.1 GCA_903866285.1 uncultured bacterium | reverse complement strand
TTTTAAATTTTAAATTTTAAATTTTAAATTTCAGCCAAAGGCTGATCCGCCTATGGCGGAAATTTCTCAACGAAATGACTAAATTTCTAAATTTAAAAATTAAAACATTTTATCATTCATTTTAAATTAAAAACTTCAAATTTCAAATTTTTCCCTATTTTCTGTATTTCACCGTCAGATTATAACTAGTTACCAGCAGGGCGGAGGCGATAAAGATGGAGGAATAAGTTCCGAAAGTTACGCCGACTAGCAAAGCCAAGGAGAAATATTTAATCGAAGCGCCACCAAAAAGATAAATTGCTAGCAGGGTTACAATTACCGTCATGGAAGTATTAATTGAACGCACCATGGTTTCATTCAGACTGCGATTAACTACCTGCGCAAAAGGTTCTTTCGCGCTACCTCGCAATAAATTTTCGCGCGTCCGATCATAAACGACGATAGTGTCATGCACCGAGAAACCAAGGATAGTTAGCAGGGCTGCAATAAACGGGATGCCGACTTTAATGCCATAGAAATGCCCCAGGAGCGAGAAAACCCCCGTAGTGATGATAATATCGTGAGCCAACGCGATCACCGCCCCAGCGCCGTATTTCCAGGATTCCACCGGACGAGAAACTTTTCGAAAAGCCCAAGCAATGTAAGCCATAATCCCAGCGATTGCCAGACCAAGGGCGTTAAGCGATTTAGTTTTAAGCTCCTTAGAAACTGAAGAATTGACAAAGTCCACGCGCAATTGGGTAGCATCTTGATATTTTGCGTTGATTGCTTTCCAAGCTTCTTCGTTAACCTTATCATCTTCGGCTGCGTAACGAATTAAAACTGAATTATTTCCCGAGGCCTGAATCGTTAAACTATCAAGCCTTACCCCTGCAAACAAATCAGAAATTTCTTGATTAGTCGGAACAGTATTAGCAAATTTTACTTCCATCATCGTCCCACCCGTAAAATCAATATCATATTTTAATCCCCACACCAGTAAGCTTAAAACGCTCAGGATGGTCAGCACGACGGAGAAGATATAGGAGTATTTAGTTTTGGCAATAATGTTAAGCATATTTTTAATTTCTAATAACTAATTTCTAATGTCTAATTTTTTAAAATTTGAATATTCTAATTTGTTTAGGATTTAGACATTAGGATTTAGGATTTTTAGATCTAACTCCTACCAGCCAAGTTCGTTCATGAATCCAGTCGCTGATAATGAATTTGAGCATGGTGCGGGTAATTACCACGGCGGTAAATATCGAGACGACGACGCCGATAAACAAAGTCACAGCAAAACCTTTGACGAAGCCAGTGCCCATTAAATACAGCACACTCGCAGTCAGGAGCGAAGAAACATTGCCATCGCGAATGGAAGTCCACGCGCGCTTGAAACCTTCGTCCAAAGAATTTACGACCGTCCTGCCATTTCGAATTTCTTCTTTCGTGCGTTCAAAAATCAGCACGTTAGCATCCACGGCCATTCCAATCGAAAGAATAAAACCAGCAATCCCTGACAGGGTCAGCGTGATGCCAGACATTTTAAAAATCGTAATCATCAGTCCCGTATAGATAAGTAGGGCCAGTGAGGCGACCAATCCAAGGAAGCGATAGAAAATGAGCATAAAAACAATGACGGCTCCCAAACCGATTGCTCCAGCAATTAAACTTTTATTAAGTGACTCTGTGCCAAGCGAAGCCTCGATACTTTGTTGCGACACAAGCGTGAGCGGCAAAGGCAAGGCGCCCGTATTTAAATTTTGAGCTAATTTCTTAGCTTCTTGTAAGGTAAATTTGCCGGTAATGACCGCTTCACCATTCGTAATTTCAGACTGCACGGTTGGCGCGCTAAGAATTTCACCGTCCAACAAAATCGCAATAGTTTTGCTAAGATTATTTTTTGTCAACTCCGCAAAAAGTTTGGTCCCTTCTTCGTCAAAACGAATTGAAATTTGAGGCTCACCGAGACCTTGGCTTTGGAAAACTACGGAAGCGCTTTTTAAATTCTTACCAGTCAGGCCCGTTGCTTTATATTTAAATTGCGGATATTGCTCAACGGTTCGCTTTGAAAGCAGGATGTGCTCACTATGAACTTCCAAACTATCCCCTTCTCCGCGCGCTTCAATAAATTTAATAATGTGCCAGCCAAACTGCGACTCAACTAATTCAGGATAAACCTCGCCTGGCTTTAAATTACTTTCAAAAAGAATTTTATCAAACTCTGGCACAAAAGCGCCTTTTTTTACAAAGTCTAAATCGCCACCTTTATCTTTGGAACCTGGATCTTCGCTGTTAGCCTTAGCTAACTCCTCAAAATTAGCGCCGCCTTTTATTTGCGCCAGCAAAGCAGCTGCTCTTTGGTTAGACTGCGCATTAAAAGAATCAAACATTTGTTGGGTTTGGGGATCCATCCCTTCCTCTTTAAATTCCAGCAAGGGAGTTTCCTTAATTTGGTTTTTCGCTTGTTCGATATCTTTAACGCCTGGAATTTCCACAATAATGCGATAGTCATTACCACTCTTCGCGGTTTGGACCAACGGCTCACCTACTCCAAAAGCGTTAATTCTTCTTTCAATCACATCCTGAGCACCTTGCAGCGCTTCGGTGATTTTCGCCGAATCAACGTTAGTAGTATCCGCCTTATACTCCAAATGAATTCCGCCCTGCAAATCAAGCCCAAGATTAATCTTTAGCTTATTGACGAAATTATAGACTGGCGGGACCTTACTTATTGCCTGAGGATAAGAAATTAGGCCGACAATCAAAGCCAGCAAAACCACCCCCGCAAATTTCAGTTGTAATTTTCTTTGCATGTTCATAAACTCCATTATATGGCATCAATCCAAATTAGGCAATATCTGGGGGAAACAACATTATGAACTTTATGAACGTTACAAACCTTATGAACGTTACAACGTTATGAACTTTACTACTTTATAACTTTTAACTTTATAACTCTTATTCCACATCCCCCATCCTTTGCAAATCAATCAGTTTTTTATAAAGTCCATCATTAACCAATGCCAGTTCGCCATGGCTACCAGTTTCAACCACTTGGCCTTTTTCCAAGACCACAATTTTATCCGCTTTTCGAATAGTGCTGAGGCGATGTGCGATAATAATGACGGTGCGATTTTTACAAATTTTATCCATGGCATCTTGAATAAGACGCTCGCTTTGCGAATCAAGATTACTGGTGGCTTCATCAAAAATTAAAACTTTAGGATTGGCTAAAATTGCCCTGGCGATGCCGATGCGCTGTCGCTGACCGCCCGAAAGTTTAATCCCGCGCTCGCCAACAATCGTCTCGTAGCCACTGCTTAGTTGCGCAATAAATTCTTCCGCGTTAGCCACCCGCGCTGCCGCTTTAATTTCAGCTGCGCTAGCTTGCGGATTTGCATAAGCAATATTTTCACTCACACTAGCGTTAAAAATTTCTACGTCTTGTGGCACAATGGCAAAAAATTTGCGAAAGCCATAGAGGTCATACGTCCTTAGATCCTGGCCATCCAGCAGGACGGCTCCCTTAGTTGGATCGTAATGACGATAAACCATTCTCGCCAGTGTGGTTTTACCCCCGCCAGAAGGGCCAACCAGGGCGGTCGTCGCGCCAGCCGGAATCTCGAGGTTAATATTTTTCAAGGCATACTGTTTACTATCAGCGTAAGTAAAACTCATCTTTTCAAAAGTAATGGCTCCCTTTAAAATTTTTGGCACCACGCCACCGCGCGGATTTTTAATATCAGTTTCCTCTTTGGATAAATCATAAATTCGCTCCACCGCTTCCGAACTTTCCATAATTCGATCATAAAGACGCGAAATACGATACAGCGAAATTAAAGCTTTTTCCGAAATTGTAAAAACAAACACCAGGGTTCCCACTGTAATCCTACCTTGCCAAACCAGATAAGCCCCAAAAAGTAAGATCATCAGTCGACCAGCGTCAATCACGAAATTTCGTTTCAAATTCTGCCTTAAGATATTTCCGTATTCTTGTAAAATAGTTACTTTTAATTGCTCTCGTAATTTTCCAAAGCGCAAACATTCCCTTTTTTCTTGGGTAAAAGATTTCACCGTGTTGATATTAATCACTGATTGAGTCATCATTCCAGCGGCTTTTTCATAGATATCAAAACGACTTTTGCGCAGCGGAAAAACCCGGCGATTAACACTGATTGTCAGGAAGACAAAAACCGGCACAAAGAACATAATTACTGTCCCAAAACGCCAGTCAACCCAAAAGAGCACCCCAGCCGTAAAAATAATTTGCAAAATCGTCGGGGCAACTTCCCAAGAAAGATTACTGAGCAAATCAATAATCTTATCAACGCCTCGTTGAATCTTGCTAATTTTACTGCCCGTATTTTCTTTTTCGTGGTAGCCTAGCCCCAGGTAAATTAATTTTCGATGCGCATTGCCAGCCAAATCAGATTCAGTTTCCGCTAAAATCTTAAAAATTCGCTTATCATTCGTAAATTGTAAAAAGGAAACTGTTTCATTCGTTAAAAACATCAAGAGAATTAAACCGACAATCTGAGGAATTTTTTCAGCGCTGAAACTGGTAATTAAATCAATAAGCAGCTTCAAGACATACGGCCCCACTAAACGCGTAAGCTCCACAAAGAGCATTAAGAAGAGAACTTTTTTAATTAGCCTGTGAGTTGGTGCTAGTAGCTCCCAGAGCCGAACCCAAAAGCCTTTAATATCAAAACCTCTTTCTCCTGTCTGAATTTTTTCTTTTTGTTTTAGCATTTTTCGGCTTAATTAAACTTTTGTAAGGATTTTACCCTCTTAATATCTCTTGAATCATCTTGTATCTACGCTCTTGATTTAGTCCTCGATGGACTTGCAAGAGCGTTTTTGTTTTTCCAAAAAATCCATCAATCGAATTTGTAGT
>CAIPMZ010000133.1 GCA_903866285.1 uncultured bacterium | reverse complement strand
ATTCCAAAACCATATTTCCTAGACAAAGATGGCAACAAAACGGATTTGGTTTGGAAATTTGAAAAAGCAACTAAAATTCTTTCAACCTCATTTACTGCCAAGGCTGAAATGTTTCCGATTGCGCTTGATCCATCCATTCTCAAAACCGACAAAGTTATTGCGACTTTTTCAGGGAAGAAGATTAATATGAAATTTGTCTGCGGTACTAGTACCGTTTCCGATATCGACAGCAACGCCTATAGCACTGTTCTCATCGACACCCAATGCTGGATGACCTCCAATATGATGACCACCAAATATCCCGACGGCGCTGCTATCACGCGCGGGCCAGCCACCAGTGGCGGACTTTGGACAGGCGCTGACCTGGGCTTCTACGCTTATCCACCGAACACCGCCAACACTGCCGAAGAAACTTTGGCCAATATCCAAAGTGGTAAACTCGGCTTTGTGTATCAGCGGAGCGCGGCGATGAAAGGATCAATCGTTGAGGGTGCTCAGGGGATTTGTCCCAGCGGCTGGCACGTGCCAACGCACAATGAATATACAACCATGGAAAGAGCCATCTGTACTTCAGGCACTTGCGTCACTGATTTTCCCTTTGACACAACCACAACCGGATGGCGAGGGACAAATGAGGGCAGCAAGCTTTCCATGGAAACTTCCGGGGGCAATAATTCTTCCGGGTTTACTGGAAAGCTAGCCGGCAACCGCGGTACCACCGGCACATTCGACAGTCGTGCCAGTTACGTCTACTTCTGGTCGTCCTCTCAGAGTTCAAGTTCTAATGCGTGGTATCGGTACCTCAGTTCTGGTTACGCCACAGTCGGTCGGAACACGAGCTCTAAGTCGTTCGGTTTTTCGGTCCGCTGCCTCAAGAATTAGCTATTTTTCAATTCGACTATTGGTTCTTGCCCTTTAAGGGGCAAAAATACCCCCTCCTAAAACCCAAAAGTGGTTTCTGAGAGGCTAAGCCTCTAAGTAATTAGCAGTGAAAAAATTATGGCCCTCTACTATAATCTAGCCGTCTATGAATCAAGCTATAAACTTTTACAAATAATTCTTCTCGAAACAGACAATTTTTCTCGTCAGTATAAATATACTCTTGGTCAACAAATGAAAGATGAAGCGATGATTATCATTAAAAATATTTATCGAGCTAATAAAGCACTTGATAAAATTCCAGCCCTTGAGCAAGCCAGAGAAAGCTTGGAAATGATCCGTCTTAATTTGCGCTTAGTTCAAGACTTTGATCAACTCGATTTAAAAAAATTTGTAAAAATAAATCAAAATATTGAAGATGTTTCAAAACAACTGGCTAACTGGGAAAATTTTAGTCGGAAAAAACAAACAGACCTAGAATTAGCTATAAAATAAAAAAATCGCCAGAATCGACTGTTGCCAAGGCGCAGGCGAGTGTGCGAAGCAAATTCAATAACCCTCTTGCCATAGGGCAAGGAATTTTGTCCACTAGTCTGGTGGACACTTTACGTGATTTTTTCAAATTACGCGAGGAGTTTAGTGGTTATTTCAGCGCTAGCCGGCAACCGCAATACCACCGGCACATTCAACAATCGTGCCAGTAACGTCAACTTCTGGTCGTCCTCTCAGAGTTCAAGTTCTAATGCGTGGAATCGGAACCTCAATTCTGGTAACGCCACAGTCAATCGGAACACGAACTCTAAGTCGAACGGTTTTTCGGTCCGCTGCCTCAAGAACTTGCAAATCCAATTATGTGAGGCTTAGTTCTTTTTCAGAGGCTAAGCCTCCTCTTGGAGGCTTAGCCTCTGAAAACTTCAAAAATTATAGCTATATGCACAAAAATGAAAATCAACAACTCCTGCTAGACTTATTTCAAGCTTATTATGATGCGCGAAAGCATAAACGCCAAACTGCCAATGCCTTAGCCTTCGAGGCAAATTATGAGGAAAATTTATTTGTGCTTTATGAAGAAATAAAAAATTTTCAATATAAAATTAGCCAAAGTATTTGCTTCGTCGTGAAAAAACCCGTTTGTCGGGAAATTTTTGCGGCTGATTTTCGCGACCGCATCGTGCATCATTTGATTTTTAACGCCATTAATCCGATTTTTGAGAAGAATTTTATCAAAGACAGTTATAGTTGCCGAATTGGTAAAGGGACTTCTTATGGGATTAAGCGCGTCGACCATTTTATTCGTGCTTGCAGTGAGAATTATCAAAAAGATTGTTGGATTTTAAAGCTAGATATTAGCGGATATTTCATGTCAATGGATCGCAATATTTTGTTTGCGAAAATTGAAAAGAAATTGAAAAGTCATTTTGAGGCCAACGACGACGAGCAAGCCGAGCTTGATTTGCTTTTGTATCTCATCAGAAAAGTCGTATTCAATGACCCGACCAAAAATTGTGCTGTCAGGGGAACTCGTCAAGATTGGGTTGGAATGCCAAGGTCAAAAAGTTTGTTTTGTGCCAAAGAAGGAGCCGGTTTTCCAATTGGGAATCTGACCAGTCAGCTTTTCGGCAACATCTATCTGGATGATTTTGATCATTTCGTCAGGGAAAACTTGAAAATAAAATATTATGGCCGATATGTGGACGATATGGTTTTTGTGCATGCTGATAAAGAATATTTGAAGTCAGTTGTTTTGAAAGTCAGAGCTTATCTGCAGGAAGAATTGAAACTGACCTTGCACCCCAAGAAAATATATTTGCAACATGGCAGCAAGGGCGTGGCATTTTTGGGAACGCTCATCAAGCCATATCGAATTTATATTGCCAGCCGAACCAAGCAAAATTTTTATGCGAGAATGAAAGGGTATAATGCAGAGATTGCAAACGGGAAGATTTTTAGCGAAAAGGAAATCAAAGAATTTATCGGATGTGTCAACTCATATCTGGGAGTTATGAAACATTATGAGACTTTCAGATTAAGAAAAAAGATGATTGAGTTTTTGAATGTCGCCTTCTGGAAATATGTCAGAATTGCTGGATGTTTCGAAAAAGTCGAGATTTGTTGAAGAGAAAAATGTTAAGCGGTGATAATTTGATTCCCCGCAGGTTCAGGTTTATTCCGCCGGCTGGCGGATTGAACCTTGAATTTCACAATCCGTAAATTATCGCCCGTAAACAATGCGGAGCAGGTTACCAGCCAAAGGCTGACAGGCAAACCTGCTCGGGCAATGAGATTATTTTTGGGCCAGCGCTATTTTATGTCAAGGCGAAAATAGGAGTGCTTTATGTTTCCGAAAAAATTTCAGGCGTTGGTTTTTCAGTCAAAGTTGATGATTCAATCGCTGCCGATTTGAAATTTGATTGGTTGATTGTGGAGACAAAATAGGGAAAATAGCAGGAAAACAGCAATTGACAAATATCATAATTTAGCATAAAATTGATATTATAATCTTTATATTTCATCTAATTTTATGAATAAAATAGCTAGAATTGCTGGAAAAAACATCGAAAAAAGACTATTTAAAGGGAAAATAATTATTATTTACGGTGCTAGGCAGGTTGGCAAGACGACCTTGTCAAAAGAAATTTTGGCAAAACATGGCGATAAGCAAGCCTATTTTAACTGTGAATTGTTATCCGTGCTGAGGGGCTTGTCAGAATTGGAAGCGGTCAAGCTCAAATCTTTTTTGGGTGAGCATAAATTGGTGGTACTAGATGAGGCTCAAAATGTTCCCAACATTGGTAAGGTTTTGAAGCTGATGGTGGACACTTATCCAGAAATGCAAATTATCGCTACAGGTTCAGCGAGTTTTGATCTGATGCAAAAAATTTCTGAACCAATGACTGGCAGGACATATACCTTCGTTTTGCAACCACTGCTTTTGCAAGAAATTAAAGCCGAAAAAGGCGTGGCTTTTTTGGAAGCAAATTTGGAAAATTTGTTACGCTTTGGAAGTTATCCAGAAGTTTTTGGTTTGACGGAAAGTGACGCAATAGAAAGACTTGATGAGATAAGTTCGAATTATCTTTTCAAAGATATTTTGAATTTTGATGGTTTGAGAAAAGCTGAAATAGTGAGGAATTTGCTTCGCTTGTTGGCTTTGCAAATTGGACAAGAAGTTTCCTACAGTGAATTGGCGACCCAGCTTGGCATTGACAGGCTCACCGTGCAGAAATATATTAATATTCTTGAGCAGTGTTTCATTGTGTTTAAGCTTGAAGCCTTGGCTCGCAACAAGCGGAAAGAAATTTCCAAATCAGTCAAGATTTATTTTTATGATCTCGGTATTCGCAATAGTTTGATTGAAAATTACAATCGGCTGGAAGTTCGCAATGACACAGGTTTTTTGTGGGAAAATTTTTGTCTGGTTGAGCGAAAAAAGTTAAACCAGGTTTCCTACCGATATTGCAACAGTTATTTTTGGCGAACCTACAGCCAAAAGGAAATTGACTTAGTAGAAGAATGTGAAGGTAAATTTTTTGCTTGGGAGTTTAAATGGAGAAAAACAAAAGCAAAGGAACCAACAGAATTTTTGGAAAATTATGTCGATTCGCAATTTCAAGTGGTGACGAGTGAAAATTATCGAGATTTCTTGATGAGTTAAATTGGCAGTGTTTTCCCGCAGGCTTGAACTCCGCCGAGGACCGTCCTCGGCGGAACTAACCATTCAAACATTTTAAAATTGATTTTGAACTCCGCCGAGGTTGAACTCCGCCGAGGACCGTCCTCGGCGGAACTAACCATTCAAACATTTTAAAATTGATTTAAAATTTAAAACTATTTTCCTGGTTTTATTGAAAACCCATCCAAGGACCGTCCTCGGCGGAACTAACCTTCGGAAAAAATGTGTCATCAAACCACGGCCGTGGAATTATGACACATTTTTTTTGTGGGTTTAAAATAGTCTGAAAAAGTAATCTTTTTAGTTTGTTCTATTTACTAGGCTAGT
>CAIPMZ010000132.1 GCA_903866285.1 uncultured bacterium | reverse complement strand
TGTACGTACTCTTTTTTAGACACTATAAGTGTTGGGGTCAGTGTCATACGCCAGTAGGATTCACGCCTTTACTATATCATGGCATGTCTATTGGTATACTAGGGGTCAGGTACCTTTTTTCGGTCTGCCTAATTGCTTCATTGTTGAGAGCAAGCCCAATTTCGTTGCTATTTTTGCAACCCGACTATCCTCGCCCAAGGGATTGCCCCTCTTGATGGAGTGTCGTATTCTTTCAAGCTTTTCCTCCTCATCTTCCTGCAGCGTATTCACCCAATCCAAATACAAATCCATTTTTTCAACTGGCCACTGCGATCCAAATTAAAGAGGTCAGGTACCTTTTTTATAACGTAACCAATCAAATTCAAGAATAATCCTCCGCTGAAATTTCATTTTCCAATTCTTTCTTCTTTTCCATCCCAATGACCTTATTATAACAAAAATCCCCATAATTGCCAGCATTTGCAAATTGATCCAAAATAATTGCTTTCTCAACAAAAAAAGAACATTCTTTTAAGGAGTGCTCTTTTCTTATTTTTGCACGGGTGGAGAGAATTTATCGCGTCATTCGTTCGTCGACACTCATTCATTCCTTGCCCGGGGTGGCGCCAAATGCTCATCCGCATTTGTCGGCGTTCGTTGCGATAATTTTTTACTAAAAATTATCTAACTCACTGCCACCCAGTTCGATTCTTTTCACATAAACATAAAAAAAGAAAAGAACACTCTTTTAAGGAGTGCTCTTTTCTTTTTTTGCACGGGTGGAGAGAATCGAACTCCCGCCAACGGTTTTGGAGACCGACGTACTACCACTATACGACACCCGCAATGCCATGCTGAGGCATGGAATTATCGCTTTGATTTTCTAAAACAGGTGTAACCCGTCAGTCGTGACTGACAGGTTATTTCATTTCCTTGTGACTTGTGTGTTTGCGGCAGAATTTGCAATACTTACTGAGCTCAAGTTTTTCCTTGATAATTTTCTTGTTGCGTGAAGTATAGTAAGTAATGTTCTTACATTCACTGCATTTAAGTTTCACCAGGTTTTCCTTTGTCTTTGTCGCCATATTTGTCTGTGAGGTACGAACAGCTACAAATATGAGCGTCCCGCACCAATTCTTTATTAAAATTTACAATTATTACTAATCTGAGCCGTAGGCCCCGCCTGCCATCGCTACGCTCAAGGCGTTGCGGGCAGGGTTTCCGTGAAGAAAACTTTATCCCACCTCAAATTCTTTTTGGAATTTGGTGCTGGGTACGCCATACCTTTTAAATTCTCCTGAGCCGTTGTGCGGAATCGAACCGCAGACCTCATCCCTCATTTGCACCTCTATTTCATTTTTTCGCATCTATTGTAGAGGATTAGACTGTATATTAAGCATATCTCAATTGACATAAGACTTAGCTTCCCTTGTCAGTCGTTCGGGCGTAGCACTTGTCACGCCACGGTCTGAGCCAATGCATGGCCTTTAACCGTTATTCGGGATTCGCCTCTCAGTTTCCTGAGCGGTGGGCAATAGTTTACCAAGGATGCGCTCTACCAACTGAGCTACAACGGCGTTGCTGCGGTTTTTTTATTCTCTTTTTTTCTCTAAAGTGGGCCGGGCAAGATTCGAACTTGCGAAGACCGAAGTCGACAGTGTTACAGACTGCTCCCTTTGACCGCTAGGGTACCGACCCATTTTTTATATACTTCTATATTCACCTATCCAATTTTTTATCAAATCTTAATGACAAAATGTTTAAAAATTCAAACATTTAAAATTCATTTCAAATTTAAAATTAAAAATTTAAAATTACTTTCCATTCCTGAGCCACCCACCGGATTTGAACCGATAACCTACTGTTTACAAAACAGTAGCTCTACCGTTGAGCTAGGGTGGCTAATACGACAATTTATCCATTATAAGTTAAACCTCAGGAAAAGACAAGCCAACTACCTCAAGGCTTATTTTAAGAGACCTTCTAATTTTCTAATCCGAGTTTTAGCCTTATAGTGAGCTGGGCTCAACTTTAAAACCTGCCTGAAGCATTCTAAGGAATCGCTGTGATTTTCTCTTTCTAGATAGTAATCTCCAAGGCGCTCGTAAGCTTCGATATCGCGAGGATTAACCGCAATTCGCTTAATCAAAACTTCCTCTAACTTTTCGTTGGCTTTCGGCTTCGCTCTACGCATCATCGCAGCTCCCATTCTAGTATTTTTCAAATCTAGCTGGCTCGCTGGAAGCACTGGCTCTTTAACTCGTGGACGATCTTCTTCGGTTGCGGTTAAAATATCTTTACTGGCTAGTTGAATAGCTTGCGCCTCTTGTTGTTGCTGCTGCTTTTTCTCTTCGTCTAGCTTTATCCGTTTTTCTCTTTTTTCTCGAATAGAGTGAAAGAGCTCATTGCTAGCGTTATGAAACTTTAGCGAAAGGAGTTTTAAACGATGCATCATCCGCTCTAAAATGCGCAAGCCAAACTGACTCAAGCTAGATTGCAAAGCCTTCATTCTTTCGATGGATGGCTTTTCCAGCTTTGGCGCGATAATCTCTTCCGCTGGAATATTTTCCATTTTGCGGAATAGAAACATAATCAGCGCTCCAACGCTTAGGATAATAATAAATGGGGGTAAAATATAATACAACATTTTAATTCGTGAATATTTTTTGAAATACCAAGTTAAATTTAAAGCAAGGCTTCTTTTTTTACTAGCACAATTGTTCCATCAGCCATCCGAACTTTAATATCGCAAGTAAGCGCATTTAGCTCAATCACTTCCCCTTTTCCCTCTTTTAATCTTACGCTGGAATGCACTTCTGGCATCCCGGCTAGCATTTGTTGATACTGAGCTGCCTCGTAAGAAAGACAACACATCAAACGTCCACATACCCCAGAAATTCTTTCGCTGCCACGATGAGCTACTTGTTGAACCCTGGCCATATCAATCGAAATGCTCGGCAGACTTCCCGGAAAACGCAAACAACAAAGATCGCGTCCGCACACCCCACAGCCACCTAATTTTCGCGCTTCATCGCGCGAGCCAACTTGATGCATCCTGATACTGCGATGAAAAATTTTCGAAAGATTTTTAACTAAATCCCGAAAATCAACTCGCTCGTCTGAAGTAAAAAGAATCACCGCACTGTTCCCATCCAAACTAACATGCGCGTCAACCAATTTCATATTTAAGCCAAGTCTTTTGATTTCACTCTTACTTAGCTTTAAAATTTCAAGTTTTTTCTCTTTGTTCTTCTCGTAATTTTCAATGTCTCGCGCTGAAGCTCTCCGCACGATAGCAGTCTTTTTTTCATCCTTGCTAAATTTATCATTCTTCTCAATCAAGCCAATCTCTACGCAAACCTCATCTTTTACCACCACCATATCTCCGTCAATAAATTCAAGCTCGCTTAAACATTTACGCGACGGTTCCCAACTATAAACCCGAACTGAATATGTATACATATTACAAACTATAACCAAAGAATTAAACTCTTTTCAAAAACTACAGTTCAAATCGAACCATTTCACCGATTTCGATTTTTTCGCCCATTTTTGAAATATTTTCAACAATCAAATCGCCTACCGTCTTTTGCGGATCTTTCACGAAAGCCTGGGTCAGTAGGGCAGATTCTTCTCGAAATTTCTTTTCCTTCCCCACCAAAATTTTCTCAATCATCTCCGCTGTTTTTCCTTCTTGCGTTAGTTGCGCGGTCCAAATTTCTCTTTCTTTTGCAACTATTTCACTAGCAACTTCCTCCGGCTTGATAAATCTTGGGTTTAGGGCCGTAGCGTGCATCGCGATATCCTTCGCTAGTTGCTGGAAATCTTCATTGCGAGCTACAAAGTCAGTTTCGCAAAGCAGTTTAATTAAAGTTCCAATTTTATTGTTCGAATGAATATAGGAAACGATAACGCCTTCCTTAGCTTCTTTATCAGCCCGTTTTAGCGCTTTCCCAGCGCCTTGCTTTCGCAAAATTTCGATGGCTTTTTCCTCATCGCCACCAGCTTCGTCAATCGCTTTTTTAACTGCTACCATCCCCGCTCCAGTTCGTTCTCGAATTTTTTTAATCAGTTGCAACATATTCTTATAAATATCTAATATCTAATTTCTAATATCTAACAAATTGTTCAATGTCAAAAATTCAAATATTGGACATTTTTTATTTTTGTTTTTAATTAGAAATTAGGAATTGGTAATTAGGATTTATGAAATTCTTAAGCTTCTTTAATCGCTTTAAGGGCGTAAGAAAGAATAATTCGAAGTGAAGAGATTGCATCATCATTAGCTGGAATTGGATAATCGATTTGAGAAGGATTTGTATTAGTATCCGCAATCGCAATTACAGGAATTCCCATTTTCTTAGCTTCTATGATAGCCAAATTATCCTCTTTAACGCTAGCCGCAAAAATTGCGCCTGGTAGTTCAGTCATAAATTTAATTCCACCCATGCGTTTTTCCATTTTCTCAAGTTCTTCAATTTTTTTCATTTGTTCAAACTTGGTATATTTCTTGTATTCGTTTTTAGCTAGTTTATCTTGAGATTCTACTAAATAACGAGTTCGCCCGCGAATAACTTTAAAATTTGTAAAGGTTCCACCTAGCCAACGTTCCGTCACGAAAGGCATCCCGGAAACTCGCGCTACATCAGAAACTAAATCTTTAGCTTGAATTTTAGTTCCCACGAAAAGAATATTTTTACCACTTTTCTTAATTGCTTTGATAAAATCGATAGCTTCTTGCATTTTTTCTTGGGTCTTTTGCAAATCAATGATGTTAATACCTTTACGGGTCGTAAAGATGTATTCATCCATCTTTGGGTTACGACGAGCTTTTTGGTGACCAAAATGAACGCCATTTTTCATCATTTCTTCGAGGGTAAACTCGATTTTAGCCAAGTCAAGAGAAGCGAAATAGCTTTCTCGCTCAACTGGTTTCTTAGAGGCAACTGCCTGAATAGGCGCTGTTTGCGTTTTTTCTTCTGTCATTGTTTTTTACCCTGTCGAGATCCTGCCCTTAGCAGTAAATCAAACCGAGCTTCTTCCTTAATTATTACTTTCCACCTTTATTAGGTGGTGCAATCACCTACTTTTCCCTTTTTTCGGCCTCAATCCCAATGAAATTGGGACAGGAAGAGGTCAGAGAAAGTATGTATTTATTAAATAGTGAGTACAAGACCAAGTATAGCAGAACTCCGCCCCTTGTCAATTCAAGAAATACATGCTACGGTAGCTGAGTACTTAAATCATTATTTTAAGAGTTAATACTGAATTAACTAAATCACTGCTAGTTGCAAGGAGGCTTAGCCTCCCCTTGGAGGCTAAGTCTCCAACGTCTTGCTGTAACGAATTAAGCTAATCTGGTATAATATAAGCTACTATGAAAAAATCAATCCACCCAACTTATCATTCTAATGCAACTATCACCTGCTCTTGCGGAGCGGTTTTAACTACTGGTTCAACCCAAGCTGAGATGACGACGGAAATCTGCAGCGCTTGCCATCCATTCTATACTGGCAAGAAAAAGATGATCGACACCACTGGACGCGTTGACCGCTTCAAGAAACTAGCCGAAAAATCCGCTGTTAAAAAGGATGCCGCCAAAGCCAAACCAGCTAAGGTTGCTAAGGAAAAAATTGAAAAGAAAGTTGAGAAGAAATAAGTTTTCTT
>CAIPMZ010000131.1 GCA_903866285.1 uncultured bacterium | reverse complement strand
ACGGGATATCCATCGTTACGGTTCGCAAAACCGTCCTGGTCATTGTTTCAAGAATTGGGATTAAAATAATTAAACCAGGTCCACGCACGCCGGTGTATTTACCAAGAAAGAAAATAACCCCTCTTTCATATTCGTTTAAAACCTTCAGGGATTTTGCCAATAAGAACACAATTATTAGAAAAAACGGCAGAAGAAAGACTTCCATACTTTTTTAATTCAACTAAAACTTCGAACCTAGCCGATGCTTAATTGAATTTTTTAATTAATTTTTAAGACTAAGTATTAATCTAATTTACCACGCCTAGAAACGAGCGCCACTGTCAACGACCAGTTTCTTTTTAAGGGATAAGGCTCCGCGTTTTCGGATAGTCCGAACTTTATCTTTTTGGTGCATAATTTGGTCTTCAAGCTCAGCTACCGTTAAATCAATTGAAGTTTCAATACTTTCCGAAGTATTTTCACTGCGAAAAAGATTACGTGGAGTTTTAATCATAACTTCGACGCGAAATTTCCCTTTTTTATCTAAATCGATTTCAACCTCAGTCAAAATAACTTCTTCCGTAAACTTCTTATCCAAACCAGTCAAACGCTTTTCAATATAATCCCGCGTCTTTTGTTCAACCGCAATCCCCTTAAATAAAAATCTCAGATTCTCTGTGGTACTCATAAATTTATTTTTATTAAAATATTATTATTTAAAACTCTCATTTATTTCACAATTTTCCTGCCTACCAGCAAGCAAGCATTTAATCATTGAGATTTTATTAATCATTGATTATTGATTATTGTCTAGAAGCCTAGATAGTTTACTTCCTCCACTAATTGAACGCCGAATTGATCCCGGACTTGTTGCTTTATAAAGCTTACTAGCATTATAACATTTTCTGCCGTACCACTGCCAGTGTTAATAATATAGTTAGTGTGATTTTCGCTGACTTGCGCTCCGCCCATTGTTTTTCCCTTCAGCCCAGCCTGCTCAATAATCCACCCAGCTGGCACCACGCCATTGCGAGCAGTGACCCCTTTTTCCTGTTCAAAATCCTTTAATATTTTTTCGTCTTCAATTTTAGGATTCATAAAATATGACCCCGCACTTTTAGCTCCCTGCAAACCTTTTTTAGTGCGTCCCATCACAATTTCCATTATTTTGGCCTTACACTGCGCAACCTCAGCAGTTTCCAAGTTTAAAGTCGCTGAAACCACAATTAACTTTTTATCTTTTTTAAAAATACTTAAGCGATAAGAAAAGTCACTACTTGCTTGCTTAAACTTTTCTATTTCCAAGGTTTCCACGTTAAGTGCGGTTACCTCTAAGATGTGACTACCGATTTCAGTGCCAAATGCTCCCGCATTACCCCTGACCGCGCCACCAAAAGTACCCGGCACACCAGCCAACGATTCAATTCCCGTAAAGCCATTTTCAGCTGAAAAATTTACAACTTTAATCAAAGGCGTTCCCGCGCTGGCTTCCACTAAGCCGTTCGCATTGACTTTAATTTCACTAAATTTAATCCGAATAATTAATCCCGCAAAACCATTGTCACTTATTAAAATATTTGTCCCTCCCGCCAAAACGTAATAATCAAGGTTCTTTTCCTTCGCATAACTCAACGCTTCTTTCAGCTCTTCCACAGATTTTACCTCCACATAAAATTTCGCCGGACCCCCGATGCGAAAAGAAGTCATTGGCGCCAGTGGCACATTTTCCTGAATATTTAGCATAGAATATTTTTTATTATTGAATTAAAGAATTACAGAAATTTTGAATTTCTAATTTTGAATTTTGAATCAATTTTTAATTTTTCAATATTTCAAACATTCAATCATTAGAATTTGATTCGAAATTCAAAATTCAGAATTCGAAATTATTTGCAGTATTTGATTACTAGTTACTAACTACCGATTACTAGTTACTGATTACTAGTTACTAGTTACCGTTTACTTTTTTATTCCCTTCCGACTTTCGCGCTTCTTCAAAAATAAAGACCGCCAACGTTGTCACCGCCACCGCCACCCAATCTTGCCAACCAATTGGTGACATGTGCAGATATTTACTAATAAATGGCACGTAAATAAAGCAAAGCAAAATTCCAATTGAGACAACAATAGCACCCAAGGCATAAAGATTTTTAAAGAAACCAATCGCAAAAACTGAAAGTCGTTCACTTCGCGCTTGGAGCAAATTAGCCATCTGCGTCATCGAAAGCACGACGTAAGTCGCCGTAGTTGATCTCAGATATAGTACGCTTGTAGGGTCAATTTTATTGCCAAAATCCCAGCCGCCTCGCTTCATTGATAAAATAAAAGCGATAACACCGCCTACTGCCATTAGGAGTCCCACCCGAATAAGCCGAAAAATACCATCTTTGTCAATAACTTTTTCTTTTGATTTAAAAGGTTTTCGCTCCATCACATCCGGCTCTGATGGCTCTAAACTAAGCGAAAAAGAGGGGAAAATATCCGTCCCAAGGTCAATCGCTAAAATTTGAACGGCGGCAATCGGCGCTGGAATTCCAAGTAAAACCCCAATTGCCACCGTGAAAAATTCGCTGACATTTGAAGTAAAGACGTAATAAACAAATTTTCTTAAATTTTGATAAATTGTGCGACCTTCTTTAATTGCCTCGACTATCGAAGCAAAATTATCATTAAGCAAAATCATGTCTGAAGCATTCTTTGCCACATCCGTGCCAATTTTACCCATCGCGATCCCAATATCAGCGCGCTTGAGGGCTGGCGCGTCATTAACTCCATCACCAGTCATCGCAATTACATAGCCACTTTTTTTCAGGGCCGTGGCAATTCGCAATTTTTGCTCAGGCGCAATGCGCGCAAAAATAACTTCTCTTTCTTTAATTTTTTCAATCAATTGCTTGTCAGACAAAGCATTCAGGGTCTTGCCATTAATCACTTCACTGTTTAAAGAAGTAAGCAAGCCCACATTTTTCGCAATAGCTTTGGCAGTTATCTCATAATCTCCCGTAATCATAATTACTTTAATACTACTTTCGCCACATTGCGCAATGGCTTTGTGCACATCCAGCCTTGGCGGGTCTATCATCCCCATGGTGCCGACCCAAACTAAATCCCTTTCGGCCTCATTAGCATATTGTTCCTTAGGAACTTTTGATAGATCGCGTAGCGCAAAAGCCAGCACCCGCAAAGCTTGCGCTGACATGGCATTAAAACTGCTTCGAGCTCTTTGTTTATCTTCCTGCGTGAATGGCAAAAGTTTTTCGCCAATTTGTTTTTGGGTACATAAATCAATCAACACATCTGGCGAACCTTTCACAAAAGAAGTCACGCTTGAATTTTCCTTATTCTGATAAATCACACTCATTCTCATTCTTTCCGAAGAAAAAGGGTTTTCATCAATTTTTTCTTGATCAGCATGAAAAAAAGCCAAATTCTTTTCAAACTTTTTCGCCACCACCAACAGCGCACCTTCTGTTGGGTCGCCTGAGATAGTGCACAGCTCCTCTTTTTCACTAACATCAGCATCATTACAAAGAACGCCAATTTGTAGAAGTTTTTTTAATTGTATATTTAAAGTTGGCTCAATTTTCCGCCCGAAAGAAAAAAAGTTACCCTTAGCTGAATAGCCCTCCCCATCAACCGTCAGCTCCTCTTCGCCACACAAAATGTTTGTCACCATCAACTCATTACGAGTAATCGTACCAGTTTTATCCGTACAAATAATATCCACTGAAGCTAGCGTCTCGACAGAATTTAATTTTTTAGCCAAGACGTTTTTCTTCAGCAACCGCTTCATCCCCAAGGAAAGCGCCACTGAAATTGCCGCTGGCAGTCCCTCCGGCACGACGGAAACTGAAAGGGCCAAGGCAAACAAAAAGTTATCGTACAAAGAAGTCTTTGAATAAAAACCAGCAATTAAAACTAAGGCGCCAATTGTCAGTGCTGCGATGGTTACGTCTTTACCAAGAATCCGCATCTGTTTTTGCAAGGGCGTGTCTTCCTCTTTAACCTCAGCTACTAAATTAGCGATATTTCCTAGTTGCGTCTGCATCCCGGTCTGCGTTACAACCGCCACCGCAGTTCCTCGCGTGAGCGAGGTACCCATAAAAACCATATTATCAATATCTACCAAAGACAGTCCCTCTTGCGCAATTGGGCCTACCATTTTTCTCCCCGGGCGCGATTCACCGGTAAAAATAAATTCATTCGCATAAACATCGTAGCCTTCGAGAAGGTAAGCGTCTCCAGCAACCGTATCGCCAGCTGCAATAAAAATAATATCGCCGACCGCTAAAAATTTAGCGTCAATTTCTTGGCGCTGCCCATCACGCAAAACTATTGCTTTGTCGCTGGCTAGCTGACGAATATTTTCCAAGGTTTTTTCCGCTTTATACTCTTGAAAAAATCCAATTAGGGCGTTAATCCCAACAATCAACAGAATAATTGTCGTATCGCGATATTCCCCAAAAAGAAACGCCAGGCCCCCCGCCACCAATAAAATCCAAACTAAGGCGTCATTAAACTGGCCAATTAAAATCGAAAACCAACTCCAATTTTGTTTTTTTTCGACCTCATTAAATCCAGCCTGCTTGAGCCGCTCCTCGGCCTCTTGCGTTGTCAAACCCTTGATGGTCGAATTAGTTTTTTTAAAAACTTCCTCTTTCGTTAGGCTATATGTTTGTTTTTGCATTTTTAATTTATATCATTATATTAATATACCATATTTATATATCCCATAATCTGTCCACGCTCTTTGCTTTTTTCTCCTTCTTGATTTTCTGCAAATGTTTTTTCCAAATAGTTTTCAATGACCGCCACACATTCAGTTTTTGTTTTGCCGATACTTTTCAAAAATTGAAATTGCTTTTCAAAAGCTTTCTGTTCCATTTCAGAATTTGCATATTCCCCAGTCTGATAATATTTTTCCATATATTCATCAAGATTCTCACCCAATCCATTATAAAAATCAATATGCCCAATTTCATGGATAAGCCATGAAATATCTCCGTCAGTAATATCCTGACGATCAAAAATTTCTTTTTTCAAAATTATTGTTTTTGGGTTGTGTGACGATTTTGAATCATTTGAACCATACACACTTTTCCATTTTTCTTCGTCATCAATAACCACGATTTCCAAGCCTGCAAATTTGCTGGCAAAATCAAAATCTTTAATCCTGTCCCAACACTGCAATTGTGACATATTTTTAAATTCTATGTTTTTGAAATTCTCTTTT
>CAIPMZ010000130.1 GCA_903866285.1 uncultured bacterium | reverse complement strand
TTCCATCCTGTCAGAAAAATTTCTCAACTTACCAATAAATCCCTGAAGAGCCTCGTGGTCATCGCCCCACTTATTTTCCGCATCATTTTGCCAACCACCATAGTCGAGCAACTTAATATCCAAATTATTAGCATCATCAAAACCCACTAGCACATTTTCGCCTAAAATATCAAGCACGAACTGATGCCTGGCGTATAAATTCTCAATCCCAGACAAAAATCTTTCGAATTTTTCCCTGTTTTCTTTTTTTTCAAAAATTTTACTGAATTCCTCATTTTCAATAAGTTCGTCAACCGTTCCATTTTTCAATAATTTTGATTTGTCAAAATCCTGCTTTTCCTGCAAAACGTAAACTTTTCCATCAGCTTGAGATTTCAAAACAGCCTGTCTTGGTAAAAATTCCTCGCCAAAAGCTTCTTTGAAAATTGAGTAACTAAAAAAAGATTGCTCTTGTTTTTTTTCATCAACTTCATCATCCATTTTCCGCATAGTTTTTAAAACGTATGAACTTTTTTCAGACACTAGCACATTTGAAAAATTTCCTTGCACTATCCTACTTTCCTGATCAGTCAGCATATCTCTGATAATGTTCTTTATCTTCTCAACTCCCAAACCGACAAGTTCCAGATCACTGAGATCTTCAAGATCAACAGACTGACCAAGAACATTCTTCTCTTCAGCTTTTCCGAAATCAACAGTTGAGTCAGTCAACATTTCCGCATACTGCGAATTTGCCAGTTCCATTCGAAGTAATTTTCCAAACGTAGTTTTTAAATCCTTGCCTCCTTTTTCCCATAAAATATCCCAACTTTCTTCATTAATCTCAATTTTCTGACGATTTGCATGACGATCTAAATCTAAAATATCAGAAGAAGTTATTATTTTTTTTAATTCAGCAATATTAACCTCTAATTGCAGTTCTCTAATTTTTTCCAAAAAATCATCGACAAGTATATCTTTTTTAAGTTGCGCTCTTTCGGCTCTTAGCTCATCAAATCTCTTACGCTCACTTGCTGTACGTGCCGCTAGCTCTTCATAAATTAGATTTCTAGTGCTTTCAGTAATCTTAATTCCAATTCTATCCATTGCCGCCAATTCTTCACTAAGCGCCGACTCTTGCCTATTAGCAATTTCTTTTAAAGTTGGATCGCCACTAACATTAAAGGTAGCTAATTGATTTTCGAGCTCCCTTAATCTATCCGCTCTTTTTTCCGCCAGACTTTTTTCAGGTGCAATAGCACCTTGAGATTTATCCGGACTATTTTCCAAGTTATTCTTTTCTAGTTGTTCTTGGCTCATTTTATTTTTTTAATAGTTGAATGCGGAACTTTATTTCGAGGCTTTTAGTGAGCAAATCCACCTTTGTCTATAGTCCACTCCAAATAAAGCTTTACCGTTCAAACCTATATATTAATATATTGGCGTATTGGTCAACTAGCACCAAGCCTTGGGTAGAAAAATATTGGTTATCTCGATTGAGGGCCTTATTGGAAATAATGAGCGCCTTGGGATCATTTTTAAGATCCTCATAATTTTCCGTGCGCTCCAGGCCCTGACCGATGGCAGCCCAATACGCTGGATTGTAGCCAGGCCAATCATAATTAAATAAAGTTAGGCGATCGGCCCCGAAATAATATTTCGTAATCACGTAATCAAAAGCGTTAAGAATATAAAAATGATTGTTTTTATATTTATCCAAATGCAAAACCATCTCGTTATACCCCTGCGAATTCTTCAGCGGAATTATCAAAGAAGACAGGCCGAGATAAATTACGAAAACGATAGCCACTGCAAAACCACGCAAGCGCGAAAGCCAAAGTCCAATGAAAATAAAAATGAAATACGCTGCGGGTAGCAAGTAACGCGCCACAAAATATTGCTGATCAGGTAGGGTGGCCGAAAGCACATAAATAATAAACATAAAACCCGTCGAAAAGATTAGTAGGCTAATTACCTTTTCTTTTTTTTCTTTACGCAGCAGATAGACAATCCCAATTCCAAAAAGCATCGCGATTGCCATGCGAATAGAGAGATGGGAAATTCCTCGCAGTTCGTTTGGTTGTGGCATGCCCGACGACATTTCACCCAGGGGAGTTCCAAACAAAAACATCTGAAGATTTACCACGATATCTCCGAAATTTGCAGTTTTAACCCAACTCAAATTACTCCCCTTCATTGAAACATGATAGATAAACATCTTCAGCCATGGCAAAAAAACTAAAAAAGCCACCCCATATCCCAGTAAAATTTCTTTGGTCGGCAAAACTTTTTTCAGCAACAGTTTTATTTTTCCCAAAACTCCGCCACCTTGCGACCAATCAATTTCGCTTACTCGCCAAGTCACAAAAACCAATGCATAAACCGCTGAAAAAATGATCCCCATATAATGCGTAAGCATTGAAAGCCCCGTAAAAAGTCCCCAGAGCAAAAAATATTTTTTCACGCCTGCTTGCAAACCTTTCACGAAAAAATAAGCACCAATCAAAATAAAGAACACCAGCATCATATACATCCTAGCTTCTTGGGAATATTGAATGGCAAAAGGCGAAATTGTCGCCACCAGCGATGCATAAAGAGCAACTTTTTTACTAAACAATTCTTTAGCCAGCAAATACAGCGCCCAGATTGCCAGCACCCCAAAGATTGCTGAAAAAAGTCGGATCCCAAAAACGCTATAGTCAAAGAAAAATGCAAAACCCTTCAGCGCCATATAATATAGTGGCGGATGCACATCATTAATCGTCATCATAATCATATCCCAAAATTTTTCCTTCACCGCTACCCCCGTAAAAGCCTCGTCATACCAAAAATCCCTCCGCACCAAGCCCGTGAAACGATTTGCCACAGCTAAAGCCAAAATTAGCCAGATGTAATGGCGATGATATTGAGTGTGTAGTTTTATTAATTCTTCCTTGAATTGCTTAAACATAGCAATATAACAATTTAACAATTTAACAATTTTTGAGCCACCCTCCAGACATCCCCCGCGCCCATTGTAATCAGGACGCCAAATTCGCCATTGTGTTGCTTAAAATATGTAACCGCCTGGTCAATCGTTGGAATATATTCCGCTTTGCCAAATTGATATTTATTAATTAAAGCAACTAATTCCTTTGAAGAAACTCCACCCTGCGCTTCGCGCGCGCTACCATAAATATCCAACACAACCACCCTATCCGTATCATCAAAACTTTGGGCAAAATCCTGAAGCAAGGCCTTAGTGCGAGTAAAGGTGTGGGGATGAAAGACCGTCCAAATTTTTTTATCGCCATAGCGAGCTCTGGCGCCACTGAGCGTAGCTTTAACTTCATCCGGATGATGCGCATAATCGTCAATCAAGATCGCTTCTTTAAATTTTCCAACTTGCTCGAATCGTCTCGCAGTTCCCTTAAACTCGCGCAAGGCCACTTTAATTTTTTCTAAATCAAGCCCCATCGCATGGCAAAGTCCGATCACCGAAGCGCAATTAAGCACATTATGCTTGCCCGTCAGCGGCGTTTGAAAAATTCCCAAGCTTTTCTCTTTGCAAAAGATTTCAAAAAATTGTAAATTTGTCTGTTGCTTGTTGTCTATTGTATTTTGTATATTATTGTCTTTTGTATTTTGCTCCATGTTCCATGTTCCATGTTCCATGCCTACCCGATAGTCATTTTCTTTTCCGAACCCATAACTCAAAACTTGGCAAGTAGCTGATTTAGCTACTGCTAAAGTATCCACGCCATCACCCCAAACTACCAAAAAACCAACTTTAGGAATTTTAGCCACAAAGTCTTTAAACACTTTTTTATAAGCGTCAAAATCAGGAAAAAAATCTGGATGATCCCAATCCACACTCGTTAAAATAGCTGACCACGGCTGATAAAATTTTAATTTATTTTGATACTCATCCGATTCGGCTACAAAATAATCCCCTTGGCCAGCAAGCGCGCTACTATTCCAATCCAGGACGCGACTGCCTACAACGGCCGCTGGCTCAACCCCTGCTACCAATAAAGCTTGCGCTAGGATAGCCGAGGTTGTCGTTTTCCCATGAGTTCCGCAAACCGCAATTCCAAGTTTTTCCTCAAAAAGCATTCCGAGCAGTTCCGGATAACTAATCAGTGGCAGTTTTTTCTCCTGGGCAATTTTTAATTCAAGATTATTTTCTGCGCTGTACGCTGTCGAAAAAATTACTGCGTCAATATCAGCTTGAATATGCTTCGCCTCAAAAGTTTCAAAAAAAGCAATACCAACTTTTTTCAAAATCGCATCCGTATAAAAAACTTCCTTGGTATCTGAGCCTGAAACTATAATCCCGCGCGCCCTCAGAATCTCTGCCACCGCCGTCATTCCCGCACCCTTAATCCCAACTAAATATACTTTTTTGAAATCTTTAATATTCA
>CAIPMZ010000129.1 GCA_903866285.1 uncultured bacterium | reverse complement strand
CTGGGGCAAAGACTTCGCTCTTCGCTAAAATTTCCACTCCGTTCGGCCTGCTGACCTCACTGCGTTTTAAAATTTTGCAGCGCATCATCGTTCGTCTTTTACCTACGCACTGCGCAATGTGCGGAGGGGAATGCGAAATTCAAATCCTAAAATCTTTTTTCGTACATTCGTAAAATTCGTAATTCGTAGTGACAACACATGGAATACAAATACACCGCAATTATTTTGAATAAGTGGGATGTGGGGGAAACGGATCGCATTTATACAATGTACTGCCTTGAAGGTGGCAAAATAAAATCGGTAGCCAAAGGCGTACGGAAACCGCAGGCGAAGCTGGCTTCATCGCTAGAGAGTATTACGCTGGCGGATATTACGATTGTGCGTAGTCGCGGACTGGGAAAAATTACGGGTTCGATTGTGGAAAATAATTTTACGGCTATTAAGAAAGATGAGCAAGCTTTGCTAAATATCTTTGCGGTTTTTCAGTTGTTTGACAAGTTGGTGGATTTTGAAAACCCTGATCAGAGAGTTTTCCAGTTGCTGCAAAAATATCTTGAAAGCACGGAAAAAAATATTGGCACTGGCGATCAGCAGAAATATTTAATTTTTCGGTATGGCTTTATCGTGAAACTACTAGACGCCCTGGGTTATGCAATTGGGGTGGATGCTTGCGCTGCCTGCGGTTGCGAGCTGACTCCTGCCAAGATTGGTTTTTCCTCGCAGCAGGGCGGGGTCTTATGCGAAAAATGTCTTGGGCAGGACAAGGATGCTATTTTGGTTAGTGTTAATGCGGTCAAAATGCTGCGACTCTTTTTGAAAAACGACCTGCCGACTTTTTCGAGAATTCAAGCCAGTGAAAGTGATTGCGATAGTATGCGGATGGTGGTGGATGATTTTTTGAGATGGAATCTTTAGGATTCAAATTGTTATATTTTTACATTGTTACATAATTAAAGTGCCAACAGTGAAGGGTAGAAAGAATAAAAAAAGCTTATAATAAGGGATAAAAGCTTCTATGGCGATGGTATCGTATAGATTCTTGACAATTTATACGATACTATCGTATAATAAGATTAATAGTAAATATCTCTAAAAAGCACGTCTTATGGAACAAATTTTATATCGCTATAATCCCTGGTGGGAGGAAGAATATATACCCGCTAGTTTTCTTCAGCGAAAGCATATCTTCGGAAATTTGAAGAATACCTTGGAAACAAGACAAGTTGTAATTCTGACTGGTCTTCGGCGGGTAGGAAAAACTACTTTAATGAAACAGCTCATTAATCATCTTATTGGCGAGCAAGGCATCAACCCCAAATTAGTTTTTTATGTGAGTCTTGATGATTATCTTTTGACTGGTAGTACGATTATAGAAATTATCGAAGAATATCGAAAAATTAATCGAGTTTCTTTTTCGGAAAAAGTTTATTTATTTTTAGATGAGGTGACATATCAGAAAGATTTTGAATTGCAACTTAAAAATATCTATGATCAACAGAATGCTAAAGTATATGTTTCTTCTTCAAGTGCTTCAATTTTGAAAAGTAAAAAGTCATTTTTGACAGGACGTAATGTGGTTATGGAAGTTTTGCCTTTGGATTTTGAGGAATATTTAAATTTCAAGGGCATAAAAATTAAAAAAAGTGACAAGCAGTTATTGGAAAAATATTTTGAAGATTTTATGCAAACTGGAGGGATGCCAGAATATGTCTTGACCGGTGATGTTGAGTATTTGAAAGAGTTGATTGATGATGTTATTCAAAAAGACATTGCCGCTTTTTATGGCGTAAAGGATGTGCAAATTCTCAAGGATTTTTTTCTGCTTCTTATGGAGAGATCGGGCAAAATTTGCAGTATTAATAAAATAGCCAAAATTTTAGATATTTCTCCAGACTCAGCCAGACGATATTTGCAAATGTTTGCTGATGCATATCTGATTTTTTTGGTTCCAAGGTTTGGCAAGACCAATGAGCGTTTACTTTCAGCCAAGAAAATCTATGCGGCTGATTTAGGCATGCGGGTTTATTTCACGGGTTTTCGTGACAAGGGGAGTTTGTTTGAAAATTATGTTTATTTGAAAATAAAAAAATGTAGTCCGTCATATGTGTATCAGGATGGCTTTGAGATAGATTTTTTGACCCAAGGCAAAACACTTATTGAGGTTAAATATAATGCTCAGATGGGCGAGAAACAAAAAGAACTTTTTGATAAAATCGAAGTGAAGAAGAAAATAGTAATCGAAAATATTTTTGATTTAGAAAAAATAAATAACCTTGAAAAATAAATATGCGTACAAACATCGTGCATGAGGGGGCTGACGAACTGACTTATGAAATTCGGGGAATCGTTCGCGTAGCTGAACAACTAAAAAAACTGGGCGTGGAAATTGTTTGGGAAAATATTGGCGATCCAATTGCCAAAGGTGAAACAGTTCCCCAGTGGATCAAGGACATTGTCGTCGCCACAATGCGTGAGGACAAGTCTTTTGGCTATTCACCGACTAAAGGTGTTGTCAGTGCAAGAGAATTTATTTCAGCTGAAAGAAAAAAAGAATCAAATGTTTTGCTCAATCCAGAGGATATCATCTTTT
>CAIPMZ010000128.1 GCA_903866285.1 uncultured bacterium | reverse complement strand
TTTAAAATTTAAAATTTAAAATTTAAAATTATTAAAATATCTTATGGGTATTCTCGATGTATTCAAAAAAGATAAAAAAAAGAAGATTGCTAATCCTGGTGATCCGCAGAGTATGAATATGCTTCAAAAGATGGCGATGAAAAAGTTGGAAAAGATGAATCCGCAGGAGCGGGAGAGTTTGATGAAAAAAGTAATGACGCCAGAGAATATCCAAAAAAATAAAAAGGATATCCTCGCCACGCTCGAGCAAATGGAAAAATCTGGTCAGATGAACAGCCACCAAATTTTTGAAGCCAAAAAAAGACTGGGACTCTTATAGTCTCAGTTTTTTTGACCTAAAAACCAAAAAAGGCTTAAAACAGGCAAAGTTGACAAAAGTAGTGGGGTATTGTAAACTGTTAGTATGAATAAATAATGCTAATGGTTCACAGAATATAGATTTATGGATAATTTTTTGGCTAAAATTTTAAGGTCGCAGCAGACGGTTTTCACCCGCAAAGAAATCGCTCTTTTGACAGGCGAAAAAAATGCAATTAGTTTGAAAAATAAAATTGCCTATTATGTTAAAACTGGAAATCTTCTGCGCTTGAGGCGGGGAATTTTTGCCAAAAATAAAGATTACGACGAAAAAGAATTTGCAGCCAAGATTTTTAGTCCTGCCTACATCGGCTTCGAAACTGTTTTGAATAGCGAGGGGGTCAACTTTCAATACTATGAAACTATTTTCGTAGCTAGTTATCTTTCCCGCGATCTTTCAGCTATGGGTAATAAAATTGTGTATCGCAAATTGAAAAATGAAATTTTGATGAATCCCAAAGGAATTGTCAACAAGGGAAATTATTTTCAAGCTACCAAAGAGCGAGCCTTTTTGGATATGGCTTATTTGTTTAGAAATTATTATTTTGACAATCTGCACGGGATCAACTGGGATGCTTGCTTTGAAATGATAGACATTTACAAGCAGAAAAATTTTGAAGCTAGAATTAAACAATATAAAGCTTACGAAGATGCTAAATAAAGAAAAACACAATTTTACGATGGTTCACATTTTGAAAGATATCTACAGTGATGTTGAAATTGCTTCACTGTTGGGTTTTAAAGGTGGAACGGCTGCTTATTTGTTTTATGATTTGCCAAGATTTTCTGTGGATCTTGATTTCGATTTACTGGATCCGACCCAAACTAACAGGGATTTACTTTTTCAAAAAATAGAAAAAATTCTGCTCAAATATGGAAAGATTAAGGATTCCAAGAATAAATCTTTTACGGTGTTTTTCTCACTTTCTTATGGAGTCGGCGAGCATCAGGTTAAAGTCGAAATAAATACTCGAAAAACTGGTGCCACCTATCAAGTTTTGAATTATCTGGGAATTTCAATGTTGGTTGCTGATCGCCAGTCAATGTTGGGTGGGAAATTGGTAGCCTTAGTCGGCAGAAAAAAATTCGCAATGCGAGATGTTTTTGATGTGCATTTTTTTATCAAGCAAGGTTGGGATATCAGTGGCGAAGTTTTGCTCGCTTATGAAATTTATTCTTTGGCAGATTATTTGGAAAAATGCATTGCTTTGGTTGAAAAAATTACAGCAGAGCAACTGCTGGCTGGTCTGGGAGAATTGCTTGATGCCAAACAAAAAGACTGGGTCAAAGCTCACCTCAAGGAAGACGCCCTATTTCTGCTTCGCTTGCGCTTGGATAATGAACAGCGAAACTTAAAAGCTAGTCAAAATCAGCAGTAAAATTATTTTTATATTTAGAACAGTGCGGTTCAAGTCAGAGACATTGAACCGACGATGATTAAAAAAGGCTTAAAATAGGCAAGAATGACCAAGTAGCATTATCTTGTGAGCTAGGAATAAGAAACACGCCTACCTTTTTTGTAAGGCTTAAACTGCACATTAAAAAGCCGGATAATGTTTTTAACATCTCCGGCTTTTTGTTTTTTGATATTGATTAATTATCAAATATTTTTTCATTCTTTTTTTTGCTGTGACTAATATAGAAAAATGTATTTTCTATGCTGTCCATTTGTTTGCCAATTATTATTTTGAGTTCAAAATTTACTTGGCGAAGTTGAATAATCTGATGATGAAGATCCCATTGTTTTTTGCGGTAGTTTTGGTTTTGTTTGGAGATTGATGAAGTGTAACTCATCCAAATTGATACAGCGAAAAATAACAAAAGAAAAAAAACATATCCAGCCAGGAAGGTTAAAATAAAAACTACGACTGGATGGAGTATTAAGTTGAAGAAATAATTCAGGGTTGCCAGTAATAAACCAATAAAAATTGAAATTTTTGTACTTTTTGATAATTCAATTTTTTTGATTTTTTGGAACCATTTTTTAAAATTGTTGATGGAAACTTTTTTCTGGTTTGCCATAGTATCACCCTCCTTGTGGTTGAATGTTGATTTTTTAAAGAATTGGTAGTGTGCTAACTTTCTTTGCTTATAATATAGCTAGTATTGGTTTATAGTCAAGCTTAAGTATATTCCAATCCTCTTATGAGCTTAAAGGGCGATTTTCCTAAATAGACCTATTTTTTAAAATTATTAAACAATTCTTTCTTTTTTACTTGCATT
>CAIPMZ010000127.1 GCA_903866285.1 uncultured bacterium | reverse complement strand
TTTAAAATTTAAAATTTAAAATTTAAAATTATTTATGAAATATATTCCCGTTATCGGCATGGAAGTTCATGTGGAACTGAAGACAAAATCAAAAATGTTTTGCAGTTGTAAGAATGGACTAGGACAAGAAAGCGCGCCGAATATCCATATTTGCCCGATCTGCACAGCTCAGCCGGGAACTTTGCCAGTGCCGAATCAGCAGGCGATTGAGTTTGTGCAACTGGCCGGCTTGGCGCTTGGCTGCGAGCTGAATTTAAAATCTAAATTTGACCGCAAAAACTATTTTTATCCTGATTTGCCAAAAGGCTATCAGATTTCGCAATATGATCAACCACTCTGCCAGAACGGAGTTCTGGAAATCTCAATTTTAAATGACCAATTTCCAAACAATAACCAAATTTCAAATTCAAAAATTCAAACAAAAACAGTGGGGATTACGCGAATTCACCTCGAGGAGGACACGGGGAAGCTCGTGCATCCAAAGGGGGCTAATTACACCTTGGTGGATTTAAACCGCGCCTGTGTGCCTCTGATGGAGCTTGTGACGGAGCCAGACCTTGAAAATGGCGAGCAGGCCAGGATTTTTTGCACAAAATTGCAACAAATTTGTCGCTACCTGGGTATTTCGGATGCCGATATGGAAAAAGGGAATATGCGCTGCGAAGTTAATTTATCGCTCCATAAAGAAAATGAAGAAAAACTTAGCGGGACGAAAGTAGAAGTTAAAAATATTAACTCTTTTCGGTATGTGGAAAAAGCGATTAATTATGAAATTAAACGCCAAACTGAAGCGTTGGAAAATGGAGAAAAAATTATCCAAGAAACGCGCGGTTGGGATAGTGTAAAAAACGTCACAGTTTCGCAACGCAAAAAAGAATCGGCGCATGATTATCGCTATTTTCCTGAACCAGATATTCCGCCTATGGAATTTTCGGCTGCTTACGTCGAGCAACTCAGAAAAAAACTGCCTGAACTTCCAGCGGAGAAAGAAAAAAGATTTGCGCAGCAGTATGGCTTAGGTGCTGATGATATCGCGGTGCTAACAGCCCAACAAGATTTAGCAGCGTATTTTGAAAACGTGATGAGCGAGCTTTTAGAAAAACTTACTTCGCATGAAATTAACGCTCCAACAGAAAAAGTTACCAAGCTAGCGGTTAATTATCTTATCTCGGAACTGCGAAAACATCTAGCGGAAAATAAGCATGACGTACGGGATTTAAAAATCAGTCCGGAGAATTACGCCGAATTAATCGGCTTAGTGGCAGACGGAAAAATAAATTCCAGCGCCGCCCAAACTGTCCTGAAGGAAATGTATCACACGGGTAGCGACCCGTCGCAAATCATCGAAGCAAAAAATCTTGGTCAGCTAGAGGACACTGGTGAACTCGAAAGGGCGGTGGATGAAGTGCTTGCCAAGAATCAGAAATCCGTAGAGGATTTTAAAGCTGGCAAAGAAAATGCTTTAAAATTTTTAATGGGGCAGGTGATGAAAGAAACTGGCGGGAAGGCGAATCCGCAGGTAGTGCTGGAGTTATTGGTAAAGAAGTTGAAAATGCGAACCACTGATTAGGCGGGGTGAAACGTTTTTAAAGTTTATAAAGTTTTTAAAGTTTGTAAAGTTTATAAAGTTTATAAAGTTGGCTTAATTAAACTTTTGTAAGGATTTTACCCTCTTAATATCTCTTGAATCATCTTGTATCTACGCTCTTGATTTAGTCCTCGATGGACTTGCAAGAGCGTTTTTGTTTTTCCAAAAAATCCATCAATCGAATTTGTAG
>CAIPMZ010000126.1 GCA_903866285.1 uncultured bacterium | reverse complement strand
CAAGTATAATTGAAAGTCGAAAAATAATTCTTTCATCGTCCGTAATGATAATGGAAAGAGTTTTCTTGGGATTGCCTACTTTCTTATGAATATGGCAACTTTGCATTTTCCTGAATTTTTTCCATTCCATCGAAGTACATTTTTGAGGGTTATTAAAATTTGGGAAAGAACAATTAGATATGCTGAATAGTCTACTATTTTTTAGGTTTTTGTCAAGGGTTTGGAAATTCAAAATTTGTTGTATTGTTAGATTGTTAGATTTCTGTCTTGTTTTTTGGCTTGGATGAGGCAAATTTTGCGTGGGTTGAATTTCTATTGGTCAAAGGCTCAGCCTCCAGGGGGAGGCTGAGCCTCTTGGCGGGATAAGATAGTTTAGTGAGATTTTTCAGTCTGGCAAAGTTGGGCGGGGTGTGAGATAATGTAAAGACCGATACGAAACTACGAATGAAATGCGAATCTACGAACGGATAAGTTTGAATTATTTTTTTAAAAAGATTTTTTATGCTCGAGAGTAGCCTCAAAAAATATTTTAATTTTTCCCAGTTTCGGGCGGGGCAGAAGGAAATTGTGGAAAGTATTCTGGCTGGCAGAGATGTCGTGGCTTTGATGCCGACCGGGGGTGGAAAATCCTTGTGTTTTCAATTGCCGGCAATTTTAAGCGAGGGAATTTCTATCGTTATTTCGCCATTGATTGCGCTGATGCAGGATCAGGTCGACGGGTTAGTAGCGCGCGGAATTTCAGCGACCTATATTAATAGTGCGCTTTCTTTTGAGGAGATTGACCAAAGACTGGCGGATATTAAAGCGGGGAAAATAAAAATTATCTATATTGCCCCGGAAAGATTTGGTAATTATCAGTTTCAAAAATTATTTTCCCAGTTAGAAGTTTTTTTGCTAGCGGTCGACGAAGCGCACTGCGTTTCGCAGTGGGGGCATGATTTTCGGCCGGATTATTTGAATGTAAGGCAATATATTTCGCTCCTTGCTAGGCGTCCGATTGTGGCAGCTTTTACCGCCACGGCCACGCCAGAAGTTAAGGAAGATATTATTGAGCGTTTGGCGCTTCGCGAGCCGGATGTTTTTGTGCGGGGGTTTGATCGACCAAATTTAAAATTTTTTGTGCGCGAAAATTTAAAGAAAAAAGAGCGGGCAGTAGAGGCTTTGCGGATTGCAAAATCGATTAAAGGCTCAGGCATTATCTATGCGATTACGCGCAAAGAGACCGAGGAACTGGCAAAATTTTTTAAGGCCCAGGGAATTAACGCAGCCGCTTATCACGCTGGGATGGCAGGGGAAAAGAGAGCGAAGATTCAAAATGATTTTATGGAAAATAAGTTTAAGGTGATTGTGGCGACGATTGCGTTTGGGATGGGTGTGGACAAAGCTGATATTCGCTTCGTGATTCACGTTGGGATGCCATCAAGCCCAGAAGGATATTATCAAGAAGCTGGTAGGGCTGGTCGCGATGGCGAACAAGCCTTTTGTATTTTGCTCCACAGTAAGAGCGATGCCAGTTTGCATAACTTTTTTATTATGACCAGTAAGGGCGAGATGCAAGCGCAAGGAAAAAGTTGGGAAGATAGTCGTCGGGTGATTGACGTTAAATATGCGAAGTTAAATAAGATGAAAGAATACGTCGGCCTGCAAACTTGCCGACGGTTACTGCTGCTTGAATATTTTGGCGATCCGGCGGTAGTGGATCACAGTGGCAATTGCGGTGGTTGCGACGTGTGTTTAAGTTATAAATGGGATAAATCGAACATTTCGGAGAGTGATGGTGACAGGAAAACGGCTAAGCGAAAAATTAAAAGAGCTCCTGGGGAAATTTTCGGGACGGTTTTAGAAACGGCCGAACTTTACAAGCAAGGTTATGCGCCTAGCGCAATTGCAAAAATTAGAAGCCTTGGGGTTAGCACGATTTTTAATCATCTCGTAGAGTGGTACGAAAGTGGCGGTGATTTTCGAATCGAAGAATTTTTAGATTCAAAGACGGAAAGTTTAATTTCAAAGGCGATTGAAAAAGTCGGTAGCCTCGAAAAACTTAGTCCCATTAAAAAAGAGTTGCCAGCCGAAATTAGCTATGAGCAAATTCGAATGGCGCTGGCCAAGAGAAACCGTAAAATGCCAAATTGTTAAATTGTTATATTGATATATTGTTGCATTGTTAGAATATGTTTTTTTGGCCTAAATAAAGCAAGAATGTCGAGGCTGATGTTTTGACGCTTGACTTTTGGCTTGTTTTGAGGTAGGGTTTGTGGTTAAATAAGTTTAATTGTTCTTTCTATTTCCAATAACTAAAAGGGAGTAACCGTGAATAAAAAATATTTAAAGGGCGGGAAGCCACTCGTTAAAAGCACTGGCAAGGAAGAAAGTAAGTATTCAGCTACGGGATTTACTCAGCAGACAAATGAAGAAAGCTTTGCTTTCTTTTGTAGCAAAAACTACCTTGAACTAGAAGAGGGAAATCATTTTCACAACCTTAATCCCGAAAGATTCTTTTCCTGCGATGGTGATTTTTTCTTTAATAAGAATGATAAATCTTTTGAAGGGGTAATTATAGCAAGAGATTTATCCGCCGAGCAGGCAAGGGATATCATTGAAAAAGTTACTGGTAACCGGCCAGTGGATTATTCTTACACTGAGGATGATGAAAGTCCCTACGAGCCAGATTCCAAGGACAGATATCCGCAAAGTTATTTTATTTCAGAAGACAACTGGGGGTACGAAACTATCTCTGGTCGCACTTTTGCATATGAAAATAGTTGTCTAATTGCGGAAGGGGCTTGGTGGTTTCAGGCAGAGGTGCTTTATGCAAAAGTCGTAAATGCTTTAAGGGGAATGGTGGGAGAAATAGTGGAAACAAGAAAGCAGAAAGAAGTTGAAGAAAAGAAGGAAAAATTTTCCGATTGTTCTTTTGGTATTGAGGATCTTGAATTTATTTAGGATTTTTTCAGGAAAAACTTTTCAACGCCGAAAAATTTCGGCAAGATAAAAAAGCTATGAAATTTTTTTTATTTTTGTCGCTGCTCTTTCTTGGTGCATGCTCTAGCTCACCAAGAATGGCTGATACTCAGCCGGTGAGCAAGTCAGCTAATGTCAGTCAGTCTTTTGGGCCGATAGTTGTTGAACAACTTTTAGGCTGGGGAATTCTCAATGAGAAATGAGTTTGCCACTTGGATTTATATACACTGTAGTTTAGGTGTTATAAGTTCAGGTGGCTCTTTTTATTTTAAAATTAGTTTTTTATGGAAAAATGTGCAAATCAAAATTCTAAAATCAAAATTCTAAAATCTTTTTTCGTACATTCGTAAAAATTCGTAATTCGTAGTAAATATAAAAAAGCCCTCAATGCAAGCAATGGCGTGTGGGTCCCTTGAAAAAAGTATCGGAAAAAAATATATTTTTTCCCTGAAATTCCAGGTGGGTTCCAATTTTTCGCCGAGCTATTCTGAAGGCTCTTTGTTTTCAGTATAAACTATTTTTTACTTACTTGCCAATTGCGGGTAATAATTTCTTGATTTAATAAAATAACGGCGGAGTTTTAAGGCTCCGCCGGAGGGGGTGTAATCTTATAATTTAGACTCATATCCATTTATGCCGTAGATGCATGCAAAGGAGCCTAGCTTATCAGTGCATTGGATATCTCGATATCCTTTGTGGCTTGTTGATAGTGGGGTGATCTTGCTTACCCCACCCAAATTAGCTAGAACAGTGTACTTTCCTGGGCCAATTTCTTCTACTAGCCACTTAGTAGGTCTACCTGCGCCAGAAAGCGGGAATTTTTTCGAGGTTACCTCATAGATTTTATGTTTTACTGCTAAATCAGGTCTTGAATCGACTTTAATCCACGCATCCGGATTTCCTGCTACCTCTAGGTCTTCGGCAACAAGTTTAAGGATGGTTGCTTTATTTATTACTGCAGCTTTGGTTGGCACTGCATTTGCTAGAGCCAAAAAAAGGCTGACGAAGACGAAAAAGAGAAGCTTTTTCATGGTAGTAAGCGTTTTGGTTTTTTAAGAGCGAGAAACATTTTTCATAATTGTTTTTACTGCTAATAAAATATTTACTCCTTTTAAAAATTTTGTCAAGAGTTGTCTTTTAAGGTATAGTGTTATGAGTTAAAGGACTTAAGTTCAAGAAAGGGGTGGAATAGGCTTTAATATGAAAAGAGAACTTTTTTTAATTTTGCATAATATCCGAAGTGCCTATAACGTAGGGGCTATTTTTCGGACGGCGGATGGGGCGGGAGTTTCTAAGATCTATTTAACTGGCTATTCGCACAGTCCTTCAAGCGAGGAAAATCAAGATTTGAAAAGCAAGGCCGATAAGATGATTGAGAAAACTGCCTTGGGCGGAGAGAAGAGTGTTGCCTGGGAAAAACGCGAAGATATTTTTGAACTTTTTGAGCAGTTGAGAAAAGAAAAATTTACTGTCGTGGCGCTCGAGACCGCTCCGGACGCAATTGAACTTGGAAAATTTGAGCCAAATAGTTCCGTGGCGCTAGTTTTGGGTAATGAAGTGGACGGGCTTTCGGCGGAAATTTTAGAAAAATGCGACTGCGCCGTTATAATTCCGATGCGAGGTGTAAAGGGTTCGCTGAATGTTTCTGTGGCCAGTGGAGTTGCGGCCTATGGGATTATGGAGAAGTTTGTGTAATACTACTAACATTTCTTTATTAAAGAGAAATTACAAAAAAACATTTTTCCACATTTCTTTTTTCCGCAAAAAGAAACCTGGAGGAAAGAAAAACTCGCACCGGATGAAGATACTGGGGCAAAGACTTCGCTCTTCGCTAAAATTTCCACTCCGTTCGGCCTGCTGACCTCACTGCGTTTTAAAATTTTGCAGCGCATCATCGTTCGTCTTTTACCTACGCACTGCGCAATGTGCGGAGATGGAATGCAAAATACAAATAATTCAATGTTGAGAGAACTCCAAAAAGAATTTAGGGCGTTGGCTAATCCTAAGAAGGCGAAGATTTTGGCGGGATTTTTTAAGACGGGCAAAGGTCAGTATGGCGAGGGTGACAAATTCTTAGGAATTACAGTTCCGCAGACGCGAGCGTTAGTAAAGAAATATTGGCAAATGCCGATGGCGGAAACCCTGGAGCTGCTTCAGTCACAATTTCACGAAGAAAGGCTCTTCGCGCTATTGGTTTTGGTGCAAAAGTATGAAAAGGGCAATCAGGAAGCGCGCGAAAAGATTTTTAAGCTATATTTAAAAAATACAAAGCAAATTAATAGTTGGGATTTAGTCGACCTGACGGCAGACAGGATTGTTGGAAATTATTTAGCGGATAAGTCCAAAGAAATTCTTTTTAAACTAGCTGGATCGAAAATTTTATGGGAAAGGCGAATTGCAATCCTGGCGACTTTTTATGAAATTAAAAATAGTCGCAGTGAAATGACCTTAGCCCTGGCGGAAAAACTTTTAAGTGATAAGGAAGATTTAATGCATAAAGCCGTTGGTTGGATGCTCCGCGAAGTTGGCAAGCGTTGCTCGCAGGCAGAGGAGGAAATATTTTTAAAAAAATATGTAAAAAGAATGCCCCGCACAATGCTTCGGTATGCGATTGAGAGGTTTGAAGAAGAAAAAAGGCAGGGGTATTTGAGTTTATAAAGTGGAAAGTTATAAAGTTCGTAACGTTTGTAACGTGGAATGCATCGCTGTCTTTGCGAGGATGTAATCGTCCGAAGCAATCCAGGGCTATGCTCCGCTCTGAAGTAATCAGTAATCGGTCATTAGTTATCCAGCGTAAAGTATTTTCTAGTTACTGATAATTTTTTTCATTATTCCAAAACTCGACGACCGCATAGTTTTAGTATAATCAACCGTTAAATTCCGTTACCATACAACTACATATGGTAAAAGAAGAATAACTTTTAAGCTTTCAGCTTTATTGCCATACTACTTCATATGGTAGTGGTAGGTTGCCTGAATTTTGCAAAATAATAAATATGCTAATTTTGGCATATGCGGGATTTAGCATATTGTTGTTATTTAATTGAAAATGTAGCGATATAACAATGTAACAATATAACAATATAGATCGTGATAGATTGAGTTTGACCTTGAAATGGTGAAATGATACTATTAAAACAAGGGAAAAGTCATGTTATAACAAAACTATTGTATCATCGCGTGTCATCCTGAACTTGTTTCAGGATCTCGGTTATCGAAAGCCCACCCATACTGAGTGAGCAGATGCTGAAACAAGTTCAGCATGACAAATAAAATAATATACCAGTAGTTGAGTTAATTTAGCATCGTATAGAATAATTTTAAAATAGACTTTAATATAAAAGTATGGACAAGAAAGAATTGGAAAAGAAATTGGATGATATTTTCAAAAGAGGCGTGGGTGAATTTATTGACCCTGAGGATATTTTCAGGAAAAAAATCATCGCTAAGGCTGAAGGAAAATATGACAAAGATATTATTATAAAATACGGGGTTGATCCAACTCGTCCCGATATTCATCTTGGGCACGCTGTTTGCTTTTGGAAATTAAGACAGTTGCAAGACCTTGGTTGCAAGGTGGTTTTTTTGGTGGGTGATTTTACGGCCCAAATTGGAGACCCAACTGGGAAGAGTAAAGTCCGCCCAGAGTTAGAACAAGAAGCTGTTGAAAGAAATATGCAAACATATCTTAATCAAATAGATCAGCTTTTGAAAATAGATGAAAAAAGTTTTAGTTGGATTCGTAATTCAGATTGGTTTATGGGTGTGGAAAGTTTTGGTTTTTTGCCAAATATGGAAGCTAGGGCGGTAGCTTTGGAAAATTCAAGAATGCAAAAAAAATATTTAGAAAGCGGTCATTTGAAAAGTGGTCAAATTCAATATGTGACTTTCATAAACCTTATGTCAACCTTAAGGCACATTACGCATGCTCGATTAATTGAGCGTGATATGTTTAAAAAAAGAATAAGCAGTGGGGAACAACTTTATATGCATGAAATGATGTACCCAGTTTTGCAGGGTATGGATTCAAACGTGCTTTTTAAAATATACGGAAGTTGCGATTTGGAAGTTGGTGGTACTGACCAAACTTTTAATATGTTGATGGGTAGGGATGTTATGGAAATCGAAAAACAACTACCCCAATCTGTTTTGTCGATTGATTTATTAGTCGGCACCGATGGCGCAGAAAAGATGAGCAAGAGTTTGGATAATTATATTGCAATCACGGATGAACCAAATCAGATGTTTGGCAAGATTATGTCTGTGCCGGATTCTGTTATTGCGAATTATTTCGAACTTTGCACGTGCGTGCCGATGGAAGAAATTAAAAAGCTTGAAACCCAAATGGCTGAAGGGAATTTAAATCCGCGGGATGCGAAACTGCAATTGGCTGGTGAAATTGTAAAAATTTATCACAGCGAGGAAGACGCGGAAAAGGCGAAGGAGTATTTTATTAAAACGATTTCTAATAAGGAAATTCCGGCTGAGGTGGCGGAGTTTAAAGTTGATGCTAAAGAAATCAAACTTAGCGAGTTTTTGTTGGCCTCGGGTAACGCTTCTAGCCTAGGCGACGCTAAACGTAAGATTGAACAGGGTGGCGTGAGCGTCGACGGCGAAAAAATCCTGGAGCCTAGTTTGCTTTTGGCTAATTCTTTTGACGGCAAGGTTTTTAAAGTCGGGAAATTAGGATTTGTAAAACTTAGGTTTTAAAAATATTCTTCTAAAAAATCCCTTATTTAAGCCAAATACTTGCCTACGTGTCAAATCATTTAACTATGACACCGAAACTGCATTTTCCAGCACATTTGAAAATGACGCTAAAGAAGGGCTTAATTGTTTAGTTAAATCAACATTCTCTAGACCTTTTTTCTTTTGAT
>CAIPMZ010000125.1 GCA_903866285.1 uncultured bacterium | reverse complement strand
TTTTGGGGTTAAAAGTTAACCCCGTACTTTACCATGAATTTGGGTGTCATTTTAGATGATGTATCAGGAAGGCTCTCGGTGTCATTTTAGATGATTTGACGCGTAAGCTTGACACGGAGGCTAAAATGTGCTAGGCTAAAACCTAAAAAGTTATTTACATTTACTATATAGATTTTCATAGATATGAGCTGACACTTTAATCAACGTGCCCCTAAAACGCACGGCTATGATCAAAAGCATAAACGCATTTCGAATAGTTTTCAACTTCCTTCTTTCGTTGGTTGAGCTATTAATCGGAGTGCGTTTTTTGGTAGGCTTCTTTGGTTCTAGCGAATCGGTAAATGACCTCGTAAGTAACGTGCGCCTGACGCTAGCGCAAATGGGCTATTTCGCCTCGGCTTCTTTTGCGGGTAGTGGAATGGAAAAATCAGTAACCGTTCTTTTACTGGCCCTGGGCTTTATGCTTTTCAGTTTCATGATGCTAACTATCGTCCCAGGGATGACTGCGCAAAAAGAAAAAGAATTAGAACTGGCTGAAGATGATGATTATGACTAATTATACGGAATTAACTTAATTAATGGTAGATAGACGTTGGAGGCTCGACCTCCATTATGGAGGTCGAGCCTCCTTGAAGCTAACAGTGTTTTAGTTGATTTGGTATTATTACTTTGAAACTGAAAGCATCGCTTTTTGCATTTTCCCAGGCGTGGGAAGTGGTGGGTCGCTTTTTCCACTGGGATATTCCCAGATGGCCTCGAAAAGTAAAGTTTCGTTGTAGTGATAACCTGCGCCCTTGCGGGTGCCAGGATCATTGGTAATAAATTCTTTTGTAATCGGATCATAACCAATAATAACGAGCATGTGCGCAATTGGTCCGGGGGCAGTAAAATTAGGATTTTTAAGCGCTCGTCCGAAAGCCGGAACGATTACTAAATTGCCAGCTTGAATTTCCGTTTTAATTTCTGCTAAGGTTATATCTTCTTTGACTAAAATATTTTTATATTTAAAATATTGCTGAAAAACTTTTTCCATATCAAAAGCGTTGGTGTCGGTGCTATAACCAAAAGTTTTATTTTCAAAAGCGATAATAGCCAAGATTCTTTTTTGCGCTTCAGTCGGCGAAATAGTTTTCTCGCCCTCGGCCCAACTCATCGCCATCACCATTGAGGCTTCCTCACAAGCGTTTTGAAAATCAGGCTCTTTCCAATTACCAAAGGGCGCTTGGACAAGAAAGGGAACTACTTGCTGAATTTTTATTGTTGGAGTTGATTTATTTTCTGTCGCCTGTTCTGCTGGTTGGTCGGCTTGAGTTTTAATTTCTGCTGGCGAAATATTTTCAACTTCTGGCGTTTCATTTGAAATTGCTGGGCTTGGAGCAACTTCTTCGGCCAATTTTTTCGGCGCAGTATTATTTTTCAGGAAAAAAAACCAATAAAAATAGCCTGCCAGCAAACAACTTATTAAAATAGTAAACACGAGAATAATTCTTTTTCGCATAGTTTTCTAAAATTGTTTTTTACGCCTTTGTCGGAGCTTAGCTCCGGAGTATCGGAGCTAAGCTCCGAAATAGCAAGTTAGAATAAATTAAAATAATTTGGTGTTAGTTTTCTGTAGCTTGTTTTAATTGTAGCATAAACCAATTTTAATAATCCATTTTTTCAGTCCTTTTGGAAATATGCTACAATGGGCATATAAACATATAAACATAAAATCATTTAAGCATTTAAACATATAAACATAAAATCATTTAAACATTTAAACATGCAAGCATTCAATTAGACTAAATTCTGCTATGGAAATTATTAAAAAAAATTTAGCGCTATTTATTTTTACGTTGGCGACTTTAATCTTTGCGCTTTGGTATGTGAGTTGGGTTACGGCGGCCGGGGGTTTTAGTTATGTGCGCAATAGCACGCCCTTGGGAATGCTCGGACGCAACCTTGGTTTTCTCGGCTTTTTAACGATGGGGCTAGTTTACGGGCGGAGCATTTTAAAAATTTTGATTCGCGAGGAGGCTTTTTGGGAAAGACTGCGACCGCTTGGCTTGGATGAAATTTTTGACCTAAAGAAATTTTCAACTAGCCTTTTAGTTCTCCTAAATAAGACGCATGCTTATTTCGGCATCCTTTCAGTCGTTTTAATTTTTCTGCATTGCTATTTAACCGGCAGTTACCTAAATAATCTTTTGCTCCAAGTTGTTTTAATTTTGATGGGGGTTGAAATGTTTTCTGGTTTTTTCCTGAAACTGCGCTACTCCCCAGCCGAGTTGAAACAAAAAAGCTATCTTATTCATCGCCAGTTTATTATTGGCGCTATTTTAATTATCTTTACTTTGTTTGGACACTTAATTTTGAGGCGGTAAGCGCTGTTTTTTTGGCTGAAATAAAAGATTAAAGTGACTGTATTATTAAATGACTTCTTGTTTCTAAGTTAGCGTTTTTTTAAGGATAATTAGGTAGCCTGGCTTGTATTTTTTAGGGTCTTGACATTTAAAATGGGAGGTGTATACCTAGGGTATGAATTAAGGTTTCGGGGCGGTTATGCTAGTTGATATTGAGTAAGGGTGACACTTAATATTATGAGCAGTCAACAACACAACAAACGAATCAACAAAAGAGAATCCGTCGATGGTCCTTTTTTGGCGGTTCGTTTTTTTAATAGCTTAATTGAATTTTAATAATTTAAACTCTCGCCCCTGGGCGAATAAACCTATGAATATAATCAAAAGAATTTTTCACGGCAGGCTTTTACCTAGAGAGCTTGTGGCAGTAAGAAAAATGGTGGCAATTATTACGTTGCCAGTAATGGTTTTTTATATGACCAGTTTGAATTTTTTGGTTGCCGGTCTAATGGAGGCGAAAGCTCAGGAGGCTACTGTCGAAAATGTTGTCACGTCTCAAGAAGAAGTTTCGGTTGTTGAAAAAAAGACTGAGGTGGCTCCAGAAATTGAAGAGCCTGTGGCACCAGTTACGCCAGTTGAGGAAGTAACTCCAATAAACGCTGAGCCAGCGGTGGTAAATGCGGAAGTTAAAACAGACCCTCCAAAAGTGGAAGTTGCGCCTGCTTTTAGCGCCCCAGCTGAGGTTTTCCCACCGGTTGAAGAAGCGCCAGTTCCAGACAGTTTTAATATTACGACAGACGCCCTGCCAACTACGCCAACCGTAGAAGCCATGGGCCCAGCTTCGGCTGAAAAATTAGTGCCGGCGTGGAATACGGATAGCAAAAAAGCAACGACCAGTGAAGCAGTGCAACTAAATAAAACTTACGTCGCTCCGCAAAATGATCAGGTCACGGTCACTTTTACGAAACTGCCAGCCAATCCTGGCAAACTTTCGATTGAGGAGATTACGCTGAGCGATGAGCAAGTCGCTTCGCTGCATGCGCTTTCGAACAAGGCGTATGACATTACTTCCGATATGACTGATGGGACGTTTGAATATTCGCTAACTTTGCCAAAACCAAAAAATCAGGAAAATGTCCAGGTTAAATTCGCTGAGGATGTGGCTGGACTGGCAAATGCTGAAACCGTTGCAAGCGGGGATGTGAAGACTGAAACTAATTCTATTAGTGCAGAGCTGGATCATTTTACGATTTTCGTGGTTGTAAATCCAAATCCGGCTGGAAATGGTAATGAGTCAAACGATGTTTGCTTGACGGCTACTGGGGGTGGGGCAGTGACTTGTTATGATACGATTCAGGCAGCGGTAACGGCAGCAGCAAGTGGGGATACTATTAATTTGAATTCAGACATCGTGCTCGCCAGCGCATTAAATATTGACAAATCAGTCACCATTGATGGCGCTGGATTTACGTTAACAAGAAATGCAGTAAATGTTACAGACATCGAAAGTTACGCCATCATGGTATCTGCTGGAACATTAACTGCAAGTAACCTTAAAATTGTTTCAAAGACCACTGGAACGCATATTGAAACAGGTTCAAGCGCCGTCGGAATCACCGTGCAAACTGGGGCAAATCTAATCTTAAGTGGTTCTACAATTACCGCTGAAGCTGTCTATGGTCTTGTTTATGGAGTCTATGCACAAGGAGCAAATAATGTCACATTAAGCAGTAACACATTCACTTTCTCAGGTACAGATACCACGACAAATGCACACAGAATAATGCTGGGAGTGGAAGGCATAGCAAGCACGCTTTCATTATCAACCAACACAATTAACAGCACACTTCATAGCACTCAAGAAACAATTAGGTTAATGGTGCATGCGGAGGGAAGTACTTTGGCAGCTATTAAAACATATGCTGCTAGCTATGTAGCAACTGGAGAAAAATTACGCGCGACCGCTAGTGATGCAGTAAGAAAGATCTATACAAGAACGGCTTCAGGATGGACGGTGCCTGTCACAGAAACCGTAGTCGCAGGCGTAACCCCGCCAGTAACGGGCGCTACTCCGGTTACGACAATAACTGCTGGCACGCAATACACCGGTGCAGTTACTTGGTCACCAACTGACGTAACCTTTGGTCCAAGTAGGACGTATACCGCAACTATTACGCTCTCTGCAACATCCGGATATTCATTGGTGGGTGTAACTGCAAATCAATTTACAGTCGCTGGATCAACAAGCGCCACAAATTCAGCTGATTCGGGGATTATCACCGCAATCTTCCCAGCAACGGATGCAAAACAGCTGACGATTACCGATCCCTCTCTGACCTTATCAAAGGCATATGATGGTGATACTGGCGCTGGCACGGTAACGGCTGGATCTTTGAGTGGGGTATTTAGCCCAGATGATGTTACAGTTAGTGCGGTTGCAAATTATGATAATAAAAATGTTGGAACTGGAAAAACAATAACCGTTGTTTATACTCTTGGTGGAGCCGACGCGGCGAAATATATCAAACCAGTTAATTATGAGGTGGCAACTGGTATTATCACAGCTCGCCCTATCACAGTAACCTCTGCTGCAAACACGAAAATCTATGACGGCTTACTTACTGCAGCTGGCGTACCAACAATTACAACGGGAACTTTAGCTACAGGTGACGTTAGT
>CAIPMZ010000124.1 GCA_903866285.1 uncultured bacterium | reverse complement strand
GGTTAAGGATGTTTTCTGCTATTATTTGCATAGAATCTCTAGGGTCTTCAATGATTAATTGAGTAAATCTAGAGATGATACTGTATTTTTCCATTTTAGGCATGTCAGAGTGTTAAGTATGACATGGGCGAGTGCATAGCCAAGGCTCATTCCTGATTCATCGGGAAGGTCAAGGTGAATGTGGCGTAAATCCTGGAAATCTCATGGAGTTTCACTTTGGTCTTGATTTGCTTGATGAATCAAATGAGCATCTTTTACTTGCAGTGTACTTTCGCAAAGGAGGAACTGCTTATATAACAGATGACTTCTTCAGCAGAGAGACAAGGGAGAAAAATCCCAATTTGTATGAGCAGTATGAGAATTTTCTCGGATTTGAGGGAAGCTGGGAAGAAGTCGGGCTCAAGATAATAGAGCTTAACAACTTCGCTGTTTCTCAAAACACGATACCGCCTATCCCGGATGCAATGCGAGAGTAAAAATCAGGTCGACTTGGAAATCTTTTCAAGTCGGCCTCCATCTTTGAGGGTATGAAAATTCATACTTTCAAGAAATGGAGAATTTAGAATAGTGCGGTTTCCTCCAAAGGCGGACAGGCAAGTCACAGACGTTGAACCGACAAGGAGTCGGAGACGCTGAACCGACAAAGAAAATTTTTTATGGAATATTTTTTAGTAATTTAAAAAAAGGGGGAGTTATGATACATTTGACGGCTTTGCTGGTGCATCAGCTTTGTGGAGGTGATTGCACAATTACCTTGCCGAATGGTGAGGTGTTGCCAAACACCTACAAGAAGCCAGAGGAGGAAAAGAAAAATCCTCCCGAGGTTGATGAACCACCAGAAAGCAAGGAGGAAATGTAGGGCTGAGCGCAAAGAGTTTAGCAGATCTCTTAAAAAATCGCCGGAAACATGAAAAATTTCATGTTTCCGTTTGCTAACTGGTCGACTTGGAAATCTTTTCAAGTCGACCTCCATCCTTGAGAGTATGAAAAATCGTACTTTCAAAAAATGGAGAAATCAGAACCATGCGGTTCAGGTCGGAGACGCTGAACCGACAAGGAGTACTTTCAAGAAATGGAAAAGATAAAAAAACAATCAAAACAGGAGAAATAAAAAATGTACATTTCAGAGACAAAAAAGGCAGCCATTATTTCCGTTATCCTCACGGCAATTGTTTCCGTGAGCGCCACCATGTATTTTCGTGAACAGAGTCATGATTTACTCTCTGCCATCGAAAATGCTGACAAAATTATTGAGTCTGGATCGATTGATACAATGAATGATCCAAATAATTTTGTTGGCGTAGATACCTTAGGCATGAATCTTTCCAGGGTGCTTGTCCAAGCTCGTCCTGCCTACAGGCTTTGGAAAATCACCTATGTTGGCAAGGATGGTATCAGTGGAGTTGGTAGGAATCGGGAGAGGATTGCTGCAGTCAGGCAGGCGACTGTAGAATATCGACGACTTCAAAAAGAGCGTCAGCGATAAGCCTCTCCTCCTAGCGCAAGCGGAAATCATTCCCCTTGCGCTTTTTTTCATGCTCAAAATTGCAATGTTTCGGCGAAAAGTGCGTCTGTCTTGACATTTTAAGTATACTAGACTATAATCAAAATGCAATTTAAGTATAGTCAACTATAATCAAAATTATGATAAAAATTCAAGATTTGGCCGTAAAAAACCCTTGGTGGAGCGACAAAGAGGCTGTTCCTGCCGAAGTAACTTGGCCAAAAAGAGAGCTTTATGGCGAACTCGTCAAAAATTTGGAGCATTCATTGATGCTTAATTTGGTTGGGCTAAGGCGAGTTGGGAAAAGCACAATTTTGAGGCAAATCATCGGTTTGCTTTTGACGCAAAAAAAGGATCCACAAAAAATCTTTTATTTTCTTTTTGACTACGCCAGTCAACCTCAAAAGGAGCAGTTTTTGGAAGAAGTTTTGAATGTGTATTTCCAGGATGTGTTGGGGGTGGTGAATTTGGCTTTGGATGAGCAGGTGGTGGTTTTTTTGGACGAAATTCAATATATTGAAAATTGGCAGGCAATTCTGAAAAAGTTTTATGACCTTTCTGGAAAAAAAATCAAGTTCGTGGTGACTGGCTCGCAGAGTGTTTTGCTGAAAGGAAAACAAGGCGAAAGTTTGGCTGGCAGAATTTTTGATTTCTATTTGCCTCCACTTTCTTTTCGTGAGTTCGTTTTGCTGAAAAATGCTAAGATTAAACTTTTGGAAAAATTTGACCTTTTTGATTTGTCACAACAGTTTGGAAAACTGGCAATTTTTGAAAATGCTCATGGCAAAGAAATTGCAAAACTCGCTAGCGAATATCTAACGGTGGGCCAATTTCCAGAAACTCAAGCCTTGGAGGAATTGGAAAAAAAACACGAATATATTTCACAGTCAGTCTTGGGGAAAGTGCTGGACGATTGTGTGCGGATTTTTAAAATCGAAAAAAGTTATGAGTTTAAACTAGTTGCTTATCAGCTACTGAATAACGCGGGCTCTGTTTTTGAATTGAAAAATATCAGTCGAGAAGTTGGTTTGTCAATGATAACTTTAGAAAAATATTTTGAATATCTCAAGGAAGCTTATGTGATTGAAGTGCTTTTCAGAAAGCATAAAAGCTTGATCAAAAGAGGTCGGATGTTGAAAAAAGTCTACACGCCTTGTGTGAATTTTGTTTGCGGGCTTAATCATTATGGACCTGAGCAGGTTGAAAAAATTCATGAAGCTTTTGGCAAAATAGTTGAAAATGCCGTGTATAATACTTTTAAGCAAAAATATGCAAGCAGTGAGATGACAAATAACTTGAGCTTTTGGCGTCAAGGCGAAAAAGAGATTGACTTTTTGGTTGAGAGTGCAGGCGGTCAATTGGCAATTGAGGTAAAATTTTCTAATAAAGTTACTTTGCAGGATAGTGCTGTTTTGATTGATTATGCAAAAAAAACCAAACCAATTTTTTCAATCATAGTGACGAAAAATGAATTTGAGCGCAAGGAAATAGCTGGTAAAGTGATTTATTTCGTGCCTTATTATTTGATTTTGTTACTTGTTTAATTTTGCAAACCAAAAAAGCACCTTACGGTGATTTTTTTTTGCATTCCGTAATTTCCATAGCAGCAGGTTCAAGTTTGTAACTTGAACCTCGAAGTTTGCAAACCCAAAATCGTAACTAGTAAATAATGCGAAGCAGGTTGCAAACCTGCTCCTGCACAGGATTTCCCTAAAAGCTAACGAAGCTATAAGCTAAAAGCTGCTCCCCGAGTGTTTTCCTAAAAGCTAATGAAGTTTACTCCGTGGCAAATGCCACTGGGGCTAAAGTCTAAAAGCTATCTTAAAAGTGGCAACAAACTTTCTCCATTCATTTCTTCTTCTTTTTCAATTCCCATAATTTCAAGGACGGTTGGGGCGATATCGCTGAGTAGGCCGCCGACTTCAGCTTGTTGGCGAACAATTTCTTCAGAAGATTTTTCGCGATGGTTATCGGGGCTAATGAACCAAAGGGGGACGGGGTTGGAAGAATGTTCGGTGTCAGGCTGGCCAGTTTGGAAATTCCTAATAGATTCAACGTTGCCATGGTCAGCAGTGATAAGCAGACAACCACCTTGGGCTAAAACTGCTGGAATAAGGATAGAGAGGCTTTTGTCGATTGATTGAATTGCGATAACGCAAGCTTTTTGGTTAGCAGTATGGCCAACCATATCAGCATTGGCGTAGTTAGCTAGAATAAAATCATATTTTTCTGATTTAACAGCGCTGATAATTTTTTCCGTGACGATAGCCGCGCTCATTTCTGGCGCTTCATCAAAGCGGGAAACAGCTGGAGAGGGAACTAAGACCCGGTCTTCGCCCGGCCAAGGATCTTCCTTGCCGCCATTGAAGAAATAAGTTACGTGGGCATATTTTTCAGTTTCGGCGATTCGCAGTTGCTTTAAATTATGGTGACTTAGGACTCCACCTAAGCCGCCGGTTAAAATGATAGGCGGAAAAGCGACACAGTCAGCTTTTGGTAGATCTTTTTCATATTCAACTAAACTCGCAAAATCAATTTTAAGGGGCGTTCTTGCAAATTCTTTAAAATCAGGTTCAATAAAAGCCTTTGTTATTTCTCTGGCGCGATCTTCTCGAAAGTTAAAAAAGATAATTCCATTGCCGTCCTTAACGGTTGCAACTGGCTTTCCGTCCTCCAACATAACCGAAGGCTCAATGTATTCATCGGTAATCTCTTTAGCGTAGGAATCTTGGAGGCATTTGAGGGGGTCTTCGGCTCCAATGCCCTTGCCCTCAGTAATAAGTCGGTAAGCTTTTTCAACGCGATCCCAGTTATTATTTCTATCCATGCCCCAATTGCGTCCTGAAAGAGAAGCAATTTTTCCGAGACCGATTAGTTTAAGATGATTTTGCAGGTCATTGATTACCTTGGTGCCGGAAATTTGGGGTGAGTCTCGGCCATCCGTAAAGCCGTGAATGTAAACTTCTTTAAGTTGTTGTTCTTTAGCCATCTCAAGGATAGCGTAGAGGTGTTCCATATAAGAATGGACGCTACCTTGGCCAATTAAACCCATTAAATGCAAAGCGCTTCCTTTTTCTTTGACAGAGCGCATAATTTTAAGAAAGGCTGGGTTTTCAAAGAAAGAGCGATCTTGAATTGATAAGGTGATTCGGGGTAAATTTTGATAAACAATTTTCCCAGCGCCAAGGGCCATGTGTCCAACTTCGCTATTGCCAGACTCTCCCCAGAAAAGACCCACTGAAATTCCAGAAGCCTGGATAGTTGTCATGGGGTAAAACTGATTGAGTTTTTCAATGGTTGGCAGGGGCGTTTCCTTTAAAACATTGCCCTGGCTGTTATTACTGATTCCCCATCCATCAAGAACAACGAGGACGACTGGTTTGTACATAAAATTAAGCATTTAATCATTTAAACATATAAACATACAAACATACAATCACATGAACATACCATCATGTAAGCATGCAATCATATAAACATTTCAACAGATAAACAGTTAATAGCTCAAAAAGGTGTTTTGAGCAACCCATGCTTTTTGTTAACATGCTTAGACGAGAGTATATTCTTATGAATACATTATAGCATTGCTTGGGAGTTTTGACAAAAAGACTTAGATAGGCTATCATAGGGCTAGTGATAAATTAGTAATATTTAACCGCTGGAGTCCGCCGATTAATACATTTTCTTTGCTTTATGAAGCCTCTTTAATAAAATAACTCATCCATTTCGCACTCATCTTCACGCCATCTTTGTTTTAAAAAATCTTCAAGGTATCTCAATAGCTTCTCAGCTTTTTTAAAGACAAACCTGACGCAAATCTGAGCACGAACTATATAACTTATTTTATCGCAGAGACTATAGGATTTTTGTACTATAATGAAAAAACTAACTAACTTACAGAAATCAGCTCATAAGCTACTTTTAGAGAAAGCCTAAGGGGCTTTTCTCCTTTGTATTTTTTTGCTTGCCTCAGTGGAAGCCCTAGTATGAATGTCATAATTTTTAGTGTTGGCTCGGTAGCCATTGGTTTTTATCTTGGATACGTCGTGCGTCGGATGGTTGCTCGGAAGCAACTCGATAGCGCCGAAGGTAAAATTGAAAAGCTTCTAGAAGAAGCTGAGAAGAAATCTCAGGACTCTGTTTTGACGGCCAAAAAACAAGCCGTAGAGATTCTTGAACAAGCAAAGAAAAAAGAAGATGAAAGAGAGCAGCAAATTATGAGGAATGAGCAAAGGCTCGAAAAGCGTGAAGATGTGATTGACCAAAAAACGGAAGAAATCGAACAAGCTAAGAAACTGTTAGAGCAAAAAGTGGAAGAAGTTAAAAAAATCCGCTTAGAGTCAGAAGAAACTCGTCAGCGAGAATTAGATCGACTTGAAAAAATCGCGGGGCTTTCTAAAGAGCAAGCTAAAAGCATCTTACTGCAACTAACCGAAGAAGAAAATCGCGGAGCTTTAGCTGAGCGGATTGCTAAAATCGAGCGAGAAGGAAACGCTGAGATTGAAAAGCGCGCTAAAAATATTATGACTAGCGTGATTCAGAAATACGCTGGCTCGCATAGCGTCGAAGTTGTTACGACAACGGTTTCAATTCCATCTGATGAAGTTAAGGGTCGGATTATTGGGCGCGAAGGACGTAATATCAAAGCCTTGGAAAAATTAACTGGCGTGGAAATTATTGTGGATGATACTCCAGAGGCCGTCGTCATTTCCGGTTTTGATCCAGTTAGGCGTGAGATTGCGAGAATTACTTTGGAAAAATTGATTGGTGATGGGCGCATTCATCCTACCCGCATTGAGGAGGCTTATGAATTTGCGAAAAAAGAAATTGATAATAAAATTAAAGAAGCAGGTGAGGCTGCAACTTACGACCTTGGCGTGGCTGGACTTGACCCAAAACTAGTTTATTTGATCGGACGCCTACGTTACCGAACTAGTTATGGTCAAAACGTGTTGCTGCATTCTTTGGAGGTAGCGCATCTTTCAGGCGCGTTGGCGGCAGAGCTTGGCGCAGACGTTACGATCGCCAAAAAAGCTGGACTTTTGCATGATATTGGGAAAGCAGTCGATCATGAAATTCAAGGCACGCACATTGAAATTGGAATCAAAATTTTAGAAAGATTTAAAATGCCAAAAGAAGTTATCGATGCGATGAAATCTCATCACGAAGATTACCCCTTTGAAACGCCGGAATCATTTATCGTGGCTGCCGCTGATGCAATCTCGGCTAGCCGCCCTGGGGCTCGTAAAGATACTTTGGAAAAATATCTAAAACGCTTGGAAGAATTAGAAGCTACGGCAAATTCTTTTGATGGCGTAGAGCGAACTTATGCAATCCAAGCTGGTCGCGAAATTCGCGTCTTTGTAAAACCCGAAGCGGTTGATGATCTTGGCGCGCTTAAATTGGCCCGCGAAATTGCCGATAAAATTGAACAGGATTTAAAATATCCTGGCGAAATTAAAGTCAATGTTTTAAGGGAGACTAGGAGCGTGGAATACGCACGCTAGGCGCAAGATACAAGCACCAAGATACAAATTACAAACAAATTTCAAATTCCAATATCCAAAAATACAAAAGGTTTGAATGCTTGAGTTTTGATTATTGAGTTTTGTTTGACCATTGTTTCTTGTCTTTTGGTTATTGATCTCTGCATGTGTATAACTTATTTGCTTTATTGACGCTAAAAATAGTAGAATAAGGAAAGTTGGAAATTAATTTATTCATCCTACCAAATCCGCGAAATCCTCGCGGTCTGCTAAAAGCAGAAAGAGGTAGGGTAAACTAGAAGGGAAGGTGACACTATATGGCTAATGTAAACAAAGATGCACTCGTAAGCGCGATTGCAACAAAAACAGATCTTTCTAAAAAAGCAGTTGAAGGAGTTATCGAAGCTTTTGAAGAAATGGTTACGGAAGAAATCAGAAAAGGAAATAAAGTGACCTTAACAGGTTTTGGAACTTTCAAAGTTTCACAGCGTGCAGCTCGAGAAGGAATCAACCCTCAAACAAAGGCGAAGATCCAAATCCCTGCAATGACCGTTCCTAAATTTACTGCTGGAAAAGCACTCAAAGAAGCAGTTAAATAGTATTTTGTCTCTATACATTTTTGATATATAGAAGATAGCAATAAAACCCGCCGTGATGGTGGGTTTTGTTTTTGGGGAAAACTAAATAAGATATTTTATATTAAATTATTTGCCCTAGCTAAAATTTTTGTTAGTCTCAGGCTGGCTGAGCCACATAATTTCAAAAATGCTTTTCAGGGTGTCAAAAATTTTTTTACTTTCAATGATCAAGGCGATATTTTCGCGGTGGGCGATGATGGCGATTTTGTCTTTGGAATAGAGATTTATTTCAGCAGAAAAAAAGAATTGGTCAGACTTGATGATTTTCATTTGGCGCAAATGCTTGGGGTCTTTTTCATTCATGCCGTTCATAAAAGCTGATTGGACGGCAAACATGCGAAGCGGAATTTTGCTGGCGATTCTTTTTTGCATGTAATAATCCAAGATAAAGGATTTGTCGAAGAAGTCAATCCGGTCATCGGAATACCACCCCAAGATTTCGGTGTCTTTGTATTGCAAGGTGTCTTTATAAACATCTTTGATACCTTCAACGCCTTCAAAATAGCGGACCTTTGGTTTGCGGTCCATGGCGTTGGCAATTGAAAGCAATTCCGGCATCAGTTTGCTGATGGTCTCGGTTTTTTCGCGCAGGTGTTCTTCAATTCGCAATGGGTTTTCGGCCAGATAGATGTTGTGACCTTTTCTCTTAACAAGGCTAACATAGCCTTTATTTTTCAGGGCTTCGATTTCGAGATAGACCGTGGCCCGCTTGATGCCGGATTTTTGGGTGATTTTGGCAATGTTGCCTTCACCCAATTCCAAAAGTGCCAGATAGACTTTGGCTTCCTTTTCACTGAATCCTGCTTCGATTAAATTTTGGTATAACATACGTTTTTTCTTAAAGTGATATAAAACATGTCACTATTTTATTATACGCTTATTTGGCTTGAAAGTCAACTAATATAGCATATTTTAATAATAATTATACAAAATTTGCAAGTATTCTTGATATTATTTTTCTTTAGCCTATAATAACCAGTTACGATGAATGGTTCATTGTGACAAGTTCATTGAAAATTTAGCTTTCTCCTTTTGATCTTTGTGCTTTCCGGCCGGAAGCATAATCAATCAAATAAAGGAGAAAAAATGGAAAACAATGCACTGAAGCATTACGGAAGAGAGATGACTATCATCCCTGGTGAATTGACAGACATTTGGATTGCCATTCCCGCTTACTGTAACTTAGCTTGTTCATACTGCTATGCCTGTGGTGGAGAAAGGGTCAAAGAGGACAATCTTCTCTCTTGGGGTGAGTTTGAAAAACTTTTAGAACAAGCTGCCTTGATGGGAGTTAAGTCGGTTGGAATTCCTGGAGCTGGCGAGCCTTTGCTCCCACACAATCGGGAATTGACGATGAAAATTCTCCGCAAATGCGAAGCGTTGGGCTTGTATGTAACGCTTTTCACAACGGGAGAATTCATCGACGAGAAAACAGCGGTTGAGTTGTTCAATCTTCCACTTGAGATTATGCTCAAGTGCAATACGCTCGATCCAGAAAAACAGGATCAATTTGTTTCCGATCCAGTGCGTGGAAAGATTGTCCATGGTTATGGCGAGAAGCGTAATCGCGGGCTCAGGTTTCTTATGGACGCAGGCTTTAATGATAGCAAGCTTTGCCAGGAAAAGTTTGGCGAAAAAACGACTACCAGACTTTCTTTAGTGACATCCATTATGACGGACGAAAAAGAGCTGAGCAATTTTGATGATATGGTTGAACTTTTGCGATTTTGTAGAAAAAACAACATTCATCTTGATTGCGATGACATCTTGACCGTTGGGCGTGGGGCAGGTTGCGAGCTTTGCACTGCGGAAGAAAAGTTTCGCGACAAAGTGACGGAGCTTTGCGAAATTGATCGCGAAGAATTTGGTCGCGACTGGGAAGTTTCTTCTGGCTATATCGCTGGCATGGTTTGCGGAAGGTATTCGTATCATCTTTTCGTTGACCAATACGGTGATATTCATCCCTGCATTGGCGCTGAGAAGGTCATTCTTGGTAACATCAAAACCATGTCGCTCAGTCAGGCTTGGGAAAGTCCAGCGATGCAAATCATTCGCGCGCGAAACTATGGCGGAGCCTGCGCACAGTGCCTGAATTTCAAAGAGCACAAGTGCAATAGCTGTTTGGGTCGGCGGACTGAGAATTTGACCACGGAAGCACTTCTTGCCAAGGGAGAAGTTGAAACAATTGGTTGTTGGAATTGTTGTAAAGTTTAAGCAATCAAAACGGTTAAAGGCGAGACATTGGATATGTCTCGCCTTCTTTTTTAATTTAGTAAACATGTCGTTAAATAAAAAAGTTGTGAAGTTTGGCTATTTTTATAAAACAAAAAAGGAGATGTTATGAGCAAAAAATGCAAAAAAAATGGAAACAGTAATTCCACCCTGACAAAGTATGCCAGGCTTAATTACTGGAGCCAAGTTGATACCAGACCGGTACCAGCCTGGCTGAAAAAATATAAGGTTGGCAGTGGAAGTTTCTTTTACGACAGAGAGAGAATTTCCTATTCAATCATTAGCAAAGATTTTAAACCAAGACTTCCTGGCTTCGTCGGTTTTCCGGAAGGACACCTCTTCATTTCAGAAGAGGTGCCTAAAGATTACCGGAAATCTATGCTGATTCATGAGTGGCTGGAATTCACTCAGTTTGCCGGTCAAAAAGGCAGATGCGTGAAAGCCTTGACGCGTGAATTGGATTTCGCGCCCAAAGGAGCTGAACGCATGGCGTATTTGAAATATCGAAAATTGTTCTTTGAAAGACTCATTGAATTTTATCGCGACTCTAATGAGGTGAGCGATGAATTCAAAACTGAAATTCAGGGGAGCTATGAGCTGTTGAAAAAAATGACAGCTCAGCTGGAGATAGAAGATCTCCCAGCTGAATGTCTTGGCGGTTATTCTCTTGCAGAATTCGACAAGCTGGATGTCTTTGCAAGAAGAAAGATCATCCTGGGAGAACAGTAAACGGTCGTTAAACAAAACCCCTAAAGAGCCTGACCAGCTCTTTTTTATTTGGAAAGGTCACTAATGTGCAAGTCCATGAACATAATTAACACTTGGGTTAGTTGAAATTATTGGTTAATTTTCGATCAATTTGAGCCATAAGCTGTTCAATTTCTTCTTTC
>CAIPMZ010000123.1 GCA_903866285.1 uncultured bacterium | reverse complement strand
GGTTAAGGATGTTTTCTGCTATTATTTGCATAGAATCTCTAGGGTCTTCAATGATTAATTGAGTAAATCTAGAGATGATACTGTATTTTTCCATTTTAGGCATGTCAGAGTGTTAAGTATGACATGGGCGAGTGCATAGCCTTTACAAATAGCCATTTTTAAGTTAGGATAAAAACTGCGAGTTAAAAAAGTCTCCCAGTTTAGTCGAATATAATTTTTAGTTTTTAAGAAAATATGGCCAAAGATGACGTCGCAATCAGATTTAATAAAGTAACCTTTGAATATTCTCACGAAAAGCCGATTTTAGATGAGGCTTCTTTTGCCTTGCGCCGAGGGACAAAGATGACCCTGATGGGTCAAAACGGAGCCGGCAAGAGTACGATTTTAAACTTAATTACGGGCGAACTAAAACCAGAAGATGGCTCTATCTACGTTGATAGCGGTTTAACTATCGCCTATGCTAAGCAGGTAATTCCACGAGAGCAGCTAGAATTAACCGTGAAGGAATTTTTTGAAAAATGTTTCGAGGAAAAAATTTATAACCTTGATCCGAAAATTGACGCTGTCTTGGATGCGGTTAATTTGCACGCGCCGAAAGATAAAATTATCAAAGCTTTTTCTGGCGGTCAGCAGGCTCGCCTCTTAATGGCTTCCGCTCTCATTCAAAATGCGGAGCTTTTGATTTTAGATGAGCCGACTAATAATTTGGATAAAGCTGGGATTACTCATTTAACAGCTTTCTTAATGAATTACGACAAGACCTGTATTGTAATTTCGCATGATGCCGACTTTTTAAATTCGTTTACAGACGGCGTACTTTATTTAGATGTCTTTACCCATAAGGTTGATCAATACCTAGGGGATTACTATGTCGTAGTAGCTGAAATTGCAGCTCGGATTGAAAAAGAAAAAATGAAAAATGCTCAGTATGAAAAAGAAATTATTGCCAATAAAGAAAAAGCTAACTTCTTTGCGAATAAGGGAGGCAAGATGAGGTTAGTAGCTCGTCGGATGCGCGATAAAGCGGCTGAAATGGAAGAAGCGAAAGTGGATGTGCGGAAAGAAGATAAAGCGATTAGAGCGTTTACGATTCCAGTCCAGGAAAATCTTGGTGGCGAGATTTTACAAATTTCCTCACTGACGGTTATTAAAAATCATGAGCCCGAGGAAAAGCAAGTTAGCGTTTCACTCAAAAAAGATACGCATCTTCTCCTGGCGGGACCAAACGGGATTGGAAAAAGTACGTTACTTGAGTCTTTGGCGGATGGCCGGGCCAAGGGCGCAAAATACGCCGAAGGCGTGCGAATTGGTTATTATCGCCAAGATTTTTCGACGCTTAATTTTGAGGATACCGTGTATGAATCTTTAGCAGGGGCGATGCAAACTACTGACGAAGAAAAGCTGCGGAGCGTAGCCTCAGGTTTTTTAATTGATGGTAAGCTTATTAATTCAAAGATTGGTACGCTTTCAGAAGGACAAAAGGGGCTAGTAGCTTTTGCGCGTTTAGTATTGGAGGAGCCAGGCCTGTTAGTCTTGGATGAACCAACTAACCACATTAATTTTCGTCACTTGCCAATTATTGCCCAGGCCCTAAGTAAATATCAAGGCGCGATGGTTTTAGTTAGTCACGTCGCGGATTTTGTCGAGCAAGTTAGGATTGATGAAACTTTGGATTTAGAGCGATAGAAAACGTAATTGTAAAAGTTAGCGAGGCTTATTTTCCGTGTCAAATCATTTAACTATGACACCGAAACTGCATTTTCCAGCACATTTGAAAATGACGCTAAAGAAGGGCTTAATTGTTTAGTTAAATCAACATTCTCTAGACCTTTTTTCTTTTGATAAATTTTGAAAAGATTATC
>CAIPMZ010000122.1 GCA_903866285.1 uncultured bacterium | reverse complement strand
ATCAAAAGCAGTATCCAAGGTATCGATTCTTTCTAAACCTGCAACTACCTCGGCCGTTTTTAGTTCTCCGCCCTCAGCTTGTCTTTCAATCCCGCGCAGCTTTGTTTTTTCATAATCCTTAAGCCTCGGTTTCCCATCTTTACTAGCAAGAGCCTTCTCAACTATTTCAATAAGATGGATATTTATGTGCATATTTTTTTAAAAAATTAATTATTTATTTAAAATGTATTTCCTAGGGACTTAGTCCCTGGGAAACTCCTTAATCCACAATATCTTCAATTTGCTCTTTAATATTTTTCCAGGCCGATTCAGTCAGGCTAGCCTTTAATTCCTTTTCCTGTTTTAATTTCTCAACTGCACCATCCGGTTTTATTTTCCGACTTTTAACTTCACGTTCAATAAGCTTAATTCGCCCCCAGGCTGAACTACTTAGCTCTATTTTGCTATTTTTTACAACCGCCTCAATTAAATTAAGAAGACTCCTTGACATATGATTTTTTTTGAAAAAATTAAGCGACAGAGTACTTTTTGTTTTATTTAAGCAGTGAGTTTTCCGGCAGGTTTTTAGCGACCTAATGCAGGAAATTCATTTTGTGTTTTAATTTAATGATTTCATTTTGTAACATCATTAGCTGATCTTGATTGCGCTTGGCCTTAACTTGCTTTTGGGTTATTTCTACTTCAGTTTGCGCAAGTTTATTTTTCAACGTTCGCGTCTCAACTTCTAGGAGGAGCTTTTCTCTTTCATACTTTTTCAGCTCTGACTCCTTCAGGATTATTTCCATCTGCAGACGCTTTCGCTCGCTTAATTTTTGGGGATCAATTTCTTGCATATTTTTTGTAGCTTCTTAGGCTTTAGCTTATTAGCTTTTTAGTGCTTATCCTAGAAAGCTAAAAGCTAAAAGCCTAGATTATTACTCCTCCACCTAAAACTTCGTTATCATCGCTATAGAAAACGGCCGATTGTCCCGGCGTCACCGCCTTTTGCTTTTCTAAAAATTCCACCTCAAGGACGTAACATGGAGCATTGAGCATGGAGCATGAATCTGCTTTTTTTGTTCTATGTTCTATGTTTTGTGTTTTATGTCTTTTTATTATACCACGGACCAACGGCTGCCGATATCTAATCTTAACGTTAACTTCTAAAGGCAAAGTCGGCTCCTCGGCAATCCAATTTTTGATTTCAACCAAGGTCGATTTTTTATAAACCGAACTATCGTTCTCATTATTAGTCACAATCAGCTGATTATGCTTAAAATCTCGGTCAACTACAAAATATGGGCCATTGCCACCAAGATTAATACCTTTACGTTGGCCAATTGTATAAAGTTCGAGGCCATCGTGCATTCCAATTTTCTCTCCGGCTGTCGTGACAATCTCGCCTGGCGATAAGGTCAAATTTCTCCGGATAAACTTTGTAGGCGTTTTTTCGGGGGTAAAACAAAGACCCTGCGAATCTTCTTTATCAAAAACTGGCAACTTTAATTTCTCCGCTTTCTTTCGAATTGCTGGTTTTTTATAATTACCGACGGGAAATAAAATCCGCGCCAATTGAGCCTGCTTTAAGGAATATAGGAAATAAGTTTGGTCTTTTTCTTCATCTGTCGAAGTGTAAAGATGATATTTTCCCGCTCGATTTTTAATTTCGGCGTAATGACCAGTGGCGACAAAGTCCGCGTCCATTTCCAGCATTTTCCGAAACAAAAAATTAAATTTAATTCGCTCATTACAAACTACGCAAGGATTTGGCGTTCGGCCAGCCTTAATTTCTTCCAAGAAATAATCTACCACTTCTTTTTTAAATTCCTTTGCCGCGTTAACTGTATAAAGCGGAATATCCAAAAGTTGCGCGACCTTGCGAGCGTCCTCTTGAGATTCAAGCGAGCAACATTTATTTTCTCTAAGTTCGTCCTGACCTGGCTCTTTCCAGAAATGCAAAAAAACGCCAATGACCTCATAGCCTTGCTCTTTTAGAATTGCCGCTGCCACAGAAGAATCCACGCCAGCTGACATTCCCACAATTACGCGTTTTTTGGTTGGTTTTGCTGTTTTCATGTGCACCTTATCTTAGCACCATTTTGCTTTATTGTAAACAAAAACCAGCTCTCTACCAAAATGTCCTGAGCGAAACGGAACTGCGATAGCAATTCTGCGTAGTCGAAGCCTGCCTGCT
>CAIPMZ010000121.1 GCA_903866285.1 uncultured bacterium | reverse complement strand
TCATTATTGTTTATTTTATAATCGGAGTTTTTTTTGCTGGAATTATTTCTTATAGTGCGGTGCGGGAGGCGTATCGCAATCGGAAAATTGAAGCGGATATCTCGAAATTAAATCAGGAAAAGGAAAAACTTCAAAAAGAAAATGACGCCCTTGCTAAATCGATCGCCTTTTTTGAAACTTCGCAGTATCAAGAAAAAGTAGCCAAACAAAAGTTAAATTTACAAAAGGCTGATGAAAACGTTGTCATCGTTAAGCCAGTGCCAGAGGAGGAAAAAACTGAAGTTGCGCCGGAAAGCAAGGAAGAAGTAAAAACACCAGCGGCACCTAATTATAAAAAATGGTTAAATTTTTTCTTTAAATATAACTAAATGACAAAACATAAAAAACAAACTGATTTGGGTGAGGTTAAAATAAAGCCAAGAACGTTAGTGCTTTCTGGGCTGGTTATGGTAATTATATTTTTTATAGTTACGGTTGCCCTAGCCTATGGCACAAAAACTTCGGTCGGAATTCGACTGAAAGGTTTTTACGCAAAACTAGCGCCTGCGCCAGCGGCGATTATAAATTATCGTCATTTTGTACTTTCCAGTGAGCTGGAAAAGAATCTTGCTTCAGTAGAAAAGTTTTACGCAACCCAGGATTTTTCAAAGACTGGCTTGCGAGTTGATTTTTCAACCCCGGAAGGCCAAAAAAGACTTGCAATCAAAAAGAAGGATTTATTGCAAAAGATGATTGAAGACAGGGCCATTGAAATTCTTGCTAGTGAAAGAAAGATTACTGTCTCAGGAGAACAGGCAACCAAAATCGTTAATGAAAAATTACAAGAATTTGGAACGGCTGAGGAGGTTAAAAAGAATTTAGCTGATTCATATGGTTGGAACTTGGAGGATTTTAAAAAGCAAGTGGTAATTCCTAGTTTGTATAAGGAACAGCTGACCGCTTATTTTAATGAGCATGACGCGAACCCAACTAAAACGAAAGCACTTGCCGATAAAGCAAAGAGCGAACTTGCTAGCGGAAAAGATTTTGCCCAGGTTGCTAATTTATATTCAGACGGCTCTTCGAAGGGAAAAGGTGGGGAACTCGGCTGGGTAAAGAAAGCGCAACTACTGCCAGAATTACAAGTAGCCCTTTTTAGTAAAGAAGCTTTTAAAAATGACACTGTTGTTGAAAGCTCGATTGGTTTCCATATTGTTGAAATTGAAAATAAAAAGAAAGATGGCGGAGAGGACGTACTACAACTGAGACAGATTTTCGTAGCTAAATACGCTTTTGCCGATTGGCTAGTGGAACAAATGAAAAAAATGAGCATAATTTTACCGCTGAATGAATTTCGTTGGAAAAGTAGCGAGGGCGTGATAGAATTTAAGGACGGCGCGCTGAATGAATTTGAAAGGCAAGCCAGGCAGCAAACAAAGGGCGATGCTTCGATAATCTTTTAAAGCCCTAAGAAATTACGAATAAATACAAAAATACCAAAAATGTGCAAAAGGATAAATTGTGATATAATTAAGTTAATAAATTATTTTAAAGTTTCCTAGGTTTACAAAAAATACTAATTTTGTAATTCGTAGGAATAAAAATGTATGTCAAAACCAGTCGTAAATGAAGAACTATGCATCGGATGCGGAACTTGCGAGTCCCTTTGCTCAAGCGTGTTTAAAATTGAGAACGGAAAATCACATGTAGTAACCGAAGAATGTGGAGATTGCGACCTTCAAGAAGCAGTTGACAGTTGCCCAGTCAATGCAATTTCAATTGAATAGTTTTCCAAAAGATCAAGCTCAAAGCCCGACATCATCGTCGGGCTTTTTTTGGAATAAAATCATCGCCAAAAATGCCTTGATTTGGGGGAAAAATGGGAGTAAAATGGGAATGTAAGCTAGTTGAAAACTTTTTGTGAATATTTTGAACGATTTTAATGGAAACAGGTATAATACAAGTATAACTATACCTGTATTGACAACAGGTATAGAACAGGTATAATACGAGTATAATTATACTTGTTATAAAAATATGCTATTTAAGTTACAAAAACCAGATTTAGCCAATATTGACCAAAATGAGCTTATTTTGGCATTTATTGATCCTAAAAAAGAGGATGTTCATGATTTTGTAAATAAATTTTCAAAAACTGAATATTTATATTGGGATAAAATTCAATACAAAGAACCCTCGCCAAAGAATGTATCAAAAGAAATGCTTTGGTCAATGATTAAACTAATTCGTCGTCAGAATAGTTTGCCAACAGTCATTAGTGACAAAAATAAAAGTTTTTTTACATGGTTAAAACTGGATTATTTTGAAGAATTTTTCCATAATTTAGACATGAATACTGGTGGCGAATTGTTTGTGGAGAAAAACGATGTAAGTAGTGCTAATAAGCAAAAATTAATCACTAGGGGGATAATGGAGGAGGCTATTGCTTCATCTCAATTGGAGGGTGCTGCAACCAGCAGACAAGCTGCAAAAAAAATGCTTCGAGAAGGAAGAAAGCCAATCAATCAGTCTGAACAAATGATTTTAAATAGTTATCTCGCAATGAAGGCTATCGAAGATGAATACAAAGATAGTGAAATGAGCATGGATTTACTGTTAGAATTTCATGGCTTGATTACGAAAGACACCTTGGATTCTGAGGGTGAAAAGCCAAGAATACGAAATGCTCAGGAGCCAATTTGTGTTGTGGATAGGTCAACTGGTATTGTGTATCATGAAGCACCAAGCAGTAAGTTTGTGGATGATGAACTTCAAAAATTAATTAAATTTACAAATGACGAACTAAAAACTCCCACATTTATTCATCCAATCATAAAGGCAATTATGATTCATTTCTGGATTGGATATTTGCATCCATTCACGGACGGAAACGGTAGGCTGGCTAGGTTATTATTTTATTGGTATTTGATGAAAAAAGGTTATTGGGCTTTTGCTTATTTGCCAATTTCTAAAGCTATTAAGAAGTCTCCTATTCAATACAGCATGGCTTATGTGCTCAGTGAGCAAGATGACAATGATCTGACATATTTTATTGATTATAATATCAAAAAAATAAAATTAGCCCTGCATGAATTTAATGAATATTTATCAAAACAAACTAAAAATAATGTTCAGATGAGGGATAAATGTGAGAAAAAATATAATTTAAATATGCGACAGATTCAATTGTTGCAATATTTGCAAGGAGATCAAAATGAAAGAACATCACTTACTGCTCATATGAATGTAAACCAGATAACAAAAATGACGGCAAGTAAAGATTTGAAGGATTTGTTGAAGAAGGGATTTCTGGATTGCAAAAGGCAAGGTAAATACATTTTCTACTACCCAACTGAAAGGATAAAAGAAATTTTTTAAATAAATTCCCTGCGAGATATCCTGGTTGGCAAAGTACTAGGTCCAAAGAGTAAAGTTGAACAAATCACAAATACGTTGATTTCACAAAAAGGCTAAAAACCCTCAAAAATGCCTTGATTTTGAGCAAAAAAGGGAGTAAGATGGGAATGTGGGTTTAATTCTTTGCTGCGTAACTTGCATGGTTAGGATTTCAAACAATATGAGCTCTTGATGACTATGTATGCCTCAAGTGCCGGCAAGTCTGGATGTTGAAATTAGTCGAATTGTAAAAAGACAACAAGAGCTTCGAGTCGCGATTGATGAGATTGTGAGAGATATTGAAAAATAACCAAGAAATTATGACTAAAGAATTACAAGATCAGATAATTATTTATGAAGGCAATGATGGAAAATCTCATGTAGAGGTTAGGTTTGAAGGTGAAACCGTTTGGCTTTCACAACGACAAATGTCGGAGCTTTTTGAATGTACTCCAGAAAATATATTATTGCATCTCAAGAATGTTTTTGAAAGTGGTGAATTGGATGAAAAATCAACTACTAAGGAATCCTTAGTAGTTCAAAAAGAAGGAAATAGAGCCGTAAATAGGACTATAAGGTTTTATAATTTGGATGTTGTAATTTCTATTGGTTACCGCATAAATTCTTTGCGTGGGACGCAGTTTCGTATTTGGGCAACGGCACGGCTCAAGGAGTATGTCGTCAAAGGTTTCGTGATGGACGATGAGCGATTGAAAAATCTGGGTGGTGGTGGATATTGGAAAGAGCTTCTTGCTCGTATTCGTGATATTCGTGCCAGTGAAAAAGTTTTTTATCGCCAAATTTTAGACATCTATGCAACCAGTATCGATTATGACGCAAACACGAAAACATCAATAGAATTTTTTAAAAAAGTGCAAAATAAAGTGCACTACGCAGTGCACGGACGAACTGCTGCAGAAGTTGTTTATAATCGTGCTGACGCTGAGAAAGATCTTATGGGTCTTGCAACATTCTCAGGCTCAAAACCACAACTTAAAGATGCAAAAATTGCCAAGAATTATCTCAATGAAAAAGAATTGCGCGCTCTCGGGCAAATTGTTTCAGGATATCTTGATTTTGCCGAGCGTCAGGCGGAGCGTGAGAATCCAATGAAAATGATGGATTGGGTAAAACATCTTGATAGCGTCCTTACAGCCACAGGAGAACAGCTCTTGCTGGATGCGGGAAGTGTGAGCCACAAGCAAGCCATAGAAAAAGCGACGGAAGAATATCGCAAATATCAAGCTAAGACGCTTTCACCGGTCGAGGTGGCATATTTAGAAAGCATCAAGGCGTTGGAGAAGAAAGTGGAAGTGAAAGTAAAAAAAGATGAAAAATAGAAGCAAACAGAAGAAAGAAAAAATATTTTGGAAAAAATGATGTAAAATGGGAAGGTGGACTAATTATCTTTGCTGCGTAACATGCTGCGTAACAAATTAT
>CAIPMZ010000120.1 GCA_903866285.1 uncultured bacterium | reverse complement strand
GGCTTTGTTTGAAAGGATTGTTTTAAGTAAGGACAAGAAAGGTGTTTTGGTGGATAATTTGAAAAAATATCATACTCCAGAAAATCCCCAAGATATTCTAAAGGATCCTTATATTTTAGAATTCTTAGATCTTGATGAAAATGTAAAATATTCCGAAAATGAGTTAGAGCAGGCAATTATTGATAATTTGCAAAAATTTTTACTTGAATTTGGCAAAGGTTTCAGTTTTATTGCTCGTCAAAAAAGATTCAGTTTTGGCTCAGATCATTTTTATATTGACTTGGTTTTTTATAATCGACTTTTGAAAGCCTTTGTGTTGATTGATCTCAAAATTAACAAGCTAACTCATCAGGATTTGGGGCAAATGCAAATGTATGTGAATATGTTTAACCGCTTGGAGAAGAAAGCCTGGGAAAATCCTACTATTGGTTTAATTTTGTGTAAAGAAAAAAATGAAATTGTGATTGAATATACCTTGCCGGAAAATAGCAACATTTTTGCTCGAGAATATAAATTGTATCTTCCAAGTAAAATTGAATTGAAAAAGCAAATCCAGAAAGCAGAGAAGTCGTTCAAGGAAAGAGAGCGGACAACTGCTCGAACAGGCAAGGCAAAAAATTGAAGCAGAGATTGAGAAATAATAAAGAATCTTTTGAAAGTTATGTAACATGCTGCGTAACAAAATTTGAGGAATAATGCAAACACCTGCAAAATATTTTCACCGAGGGAGAATTGAAAGAAGAAAAGGTATGTTCCATTTTGGAATATACCACAAAACACGGTGCTATTCTTGGTAAATAGTGGAAAAGCCACTCAAGAAGCTTTTTATTCAGGCAGTTATTCGAAAATTTCGAATAACTCAATTGCAAGCTGATTTTGATCGCGAAGTTAAAAAGTTTTTAAAAAACGCTAAAAACTAGCATAATATTATAAAAATTAAAAAAAATATGTCGCTTAAATTACGTTACGGAATTATTTTGGCACTTTTAATTTTACTATTGGGCGGTGGTACCTGGTTTGTGTTATTTTTTTATATAAATAGTGGTACGTCTATAAACCAAAAAAAGGCTGAGGTTAAAATAGCTGAGGTAGCAACTGTTTTAGATCCCGTCGGTCTTTTTTGGCAGAAATTTTCCACGGGTGACTATAAAGTAACGGTTAAGCACGTACGCTTAGTTGACACATCTCCCATCTGGCCACTGCCCGTATTCGATGGCGGAGTTTTTTATTATGAAAAAGGAGAATTAGTACGGTTGGAGATGGATGAAAATAATAAGGCATATTATATTTTCAAAGACAGTAAGCTTTTTAGGGTTTCTGATAATGATAAGACGTTTACAATTGAAGATGCGACAGAAGGGCAGAAGGGGAAGGTGACGATTGATTCACTCAAAGAAATGTCAGTCACGCTCCCTTTTATTACTAAAGTAAGGGCTGATTCTTTTACTTGGAAACCAATTGATACTGAAGAAGCTGTCTCCATGGGTGGGGCAGATGTCTTGGGTGATGGATATATTGCCGAACAGAAATGGAGCATGGACAGCACTCATTCTTTTACTGTAAGGATACTTCTTGCTCCAGTTACAAAGCTTATTACCTCAATTCTTTTTTCGTCAGTTGATGAAGGTGTATCACAACAAACCAGGGTTGATCAGCTTGAATTTACTTATGAATCAGTACCCAATATTAGTGAACTGAAAAAATTCCCGTTCGACTATAAGAAACTTAATACAAATATTTATGCGGATGGTGGAATTCCTTCTGGTATTTCAGTTATAGATGAGAGTATGATCCCTTCGGGATATGTGGCGACAGATGCGGGTGGCGTTATGAATCCTGATGCATATGCGACTCCTTCTCCGGGCCTATTTCCTAGTACACAGAAGGATAACTCTGTTGTATATGTACGACAATTTACCACGATTATAGAACAAGCCTCCCTAAATATTATTGCTGAGATGTATTATGAGGGTGAAAAATGTTCTCCACTAAGTCCTGACTCAGGAAGCAATAAAAGTTCGCTAGCAGCTTGTGTATTGGGAGAATGCATAAAGACCGTTCAGCGTTCTCCCGTTTCTGACGGAGTAACTAATTTTTATTCT